>DASYWD010000610.1 GCA_035936415.1 Longimicrobiaceae bacterium | reverse complement strand
GCCGGCCGCGCGCGAGCGCGCCGACGCCTGGGAGCCGGGAGCGCTGGTGCTGCTCACCCTCCTCGCCCTCTCCTTCGGCGTGATCGAGCTGTACAGCGCGAGCGCCTTCCTGGCCCAGTCGGACGGGCTCCCGGGGCACTTCTACGCCGTGAGGCAGGTGGCTGGGGCGGGGATGGGGATCATGGTGGCGGCGGTGCTCGCCCGGGTCGACTACCGGCACTACCGCCTGGTCGCGTGGCCCATCCTTGGGGCGGTGCTCTTCCTCCTCCTCCTGCTGATCCTCCCCGGGACCGAAGCCATCGCCCCGCGGGTGAACGGCGCCCGGCGCTGGATCAACCTGGGGGTCCAGTTCCAGCCCTCCGAGTTCGCCAAGCTGGCGCTGATCGTCTGGACGGCGGCGATGGCGGTGAAGAAGCAGGACCGGCTGCACTCGCTCAGCAAGGGGCTCCTCCCCTTCCTGGTCGTCTGGTTCGTGACGGTGCTGCTGGTCTTCCTGGAGCCCAACCTTTCGGCGGCGCTGCTGATCGCCCTTCTTTCGGCGCTGGTCCTCTTCGCCGGGGGGGCGCGGATCGGGCACTTCATCCTCCTGGGGATCGTGGCGGTCCCGGTGCTGTGGAGCCAGATCCAGGGGGAGAGCTACCGGATGAAGCGCATCGTCGCCTTCCTGGACCCCACGGCGGACCCCGCGGGGGTCAGCTACCAGATCCGGCAGTCGCTGATCGCGGTGGGCTCCGGCGGGATCGGCGGGGTGGGCTTCGGGGAGAGCCGGCAGAAGTTCGGCTTCCTCCCGGAGCCGCACAACGACTTCATCTTCGCCATGATCGCCGAGGAGTGGGGGCTGCTGGGGATCGCCTTCGTGGTCCTCCTGTTCGCGGGCTTCGCGGTGGTGGGGTACCGGATCGCGGCGCGGGCGCCGGACCGCTTCGGCTACCTCCTGGCGGTGGGGATGACCAACCTGATCGCCGTCTCCGCCTTCCTGAACATGGGGGTGGCGCTCGCCCTGCTCCCCACCACCGGCGTGGCGCTGCCGTTCATGTCGTACGGCCGCAGCGCCCTGCTCACCGCCTTCGCCGCGGTGGGGGTCCTGCTGAGCGTGGCCCGGGCCGGGCGGGAGGCGCCCCGGTGAGCGCCCCCGGAGCGGGCGCGGCGCCGCGGGTCCTCTTCGCGGGCGGAGGGACCGGAGGGCACCTCTACCCGGCGCTCGCGCTGGCGGAGGCGCTCCGGGAGCGCGACCCCCGCACGGAGGTGTTCTTCGTGGGGGCGCAGCGCGGGATCGAGGCGCGGGTGCTCCCCGAGCGCGGCGTGCCGCACCTGCTCCTCCCCTTCGAGCCCATCCGGCGCTCGCGCCCCTGGGAGAACTGGCGGCTGGTCCCCGCGCTGGCCCGCTCCTTCGCGGGGCTCGGCCGCGTGTACGGGGACTTCCGCCCGAACCTGGTGGTGGGGACGGGGGGGTACGCCAGCGGTCCGGCGGTGCTCGCGGGGATCGTGCGCGGCGTCCCCGCTGCGGTGCAGGAGCAGAACTCCTTTCCCGGGCTCACCACCCGGCTGGTGGCGCGGCGCGTGGGGCAGATCCACCTCGCGTTCCCGGAGGCGCGCCGCTACCTGAAGCCCGGCGCCCGCACGGAGGTCTTCGACTTCGGGAATCCCATCCGCCCACCGGACCCCACGCTCGATCGCGCGGAGTCCCGCGCGCACTTCGCCCTGGGCGGCGGCACGGTGGCGCTGGTGGTGGGGGGGAGCCAGGGGGCGCGGGCGGTGAACGAGGCGCTCCTGGGCGACCTCCGCGCGGTGGCGGAGGGGCTCCTCCCGCCGCGCCCGGAGGGCTTCGAGATCCTCTGGGCCACCGGTCCCGCGCACCACGAGGAGATCGCCGCGCGCCTGGCGGAGATCGGGACGGAGTGGGTGCACGCCGTCCCGTACATCCACGACATGCCGCGCGCCCTGGCCTCCGCGGACCTGGCGGTGTCCCGCGCCGGGGCCATGGCGCTGGCGGAGCTGTGCGCCTGGGGGGTGCCCAGCGTGCTGGTGCCGCTCCCCACCGCCGCCGCCAACCACCAGTACCACAACGCGGTGGCGCTCCGCGACGCGGGCGCCGCCGTGATGGTGGAGGAAGCCGAGCTGCAGACGGGCCGCCTCTGGGGCGAGCTGGCCTCGCTGGCCGGGGACGAGGTGCGCCGGGCGGACATTTCACGCCACGCACGGGAGCGCGGACGCCCCGACGCCGCGGCGCGCATCGCCGAGCAGCTGGCCCGTCTCGCGGGCGGGGGGCGAACGTGAGCCGAATCCCTTTTCCACCCCGGACCCGTCCACTATATTGAGCGCCTTCGAACCGGTGGAGATCTCCGGCCGCGGCCCGATCCACTTCATGGGGATCGGTGGCGCCGGAATGGCTCCCCTGGCCGAGCTCTTCCTCCGCGCCGGAGCGCGGGTCACCGGGTGTGACGTGCACCCGGGCCCGGCCGCGGCGGCGCTCCGCGAGGCGGGCGTCGGGGTCTGCGAGGGGCACGATCCTTCCCACCTGGAGGGGTGCGCCGCGCTGGTGTTGACCGCCGCCGTCCCGCAGGACCACCCCGAGGTCGAAGCCGCGCGTGCCCGCGGGATTCCCGTATTGAAGCGCGCCGAGGCGCTGGGCGCGGTGGTGAACCGCGGCACCGTGGTGGGGATCGCCGGCACCCACGGCAAGACCACCACCACCACCCTGGCCACCGTCGTGCTGGAGGCGGCGGGGCTGGAGCCGACGGGGATCGTCGGCGGCAGGGTCCCGGGGTGGGGAGGAAACCTGCGCCACGGGAGCAGCGCGCTCTACGTGGTCGAGGCCGACGAATACGACCGCTCGTTCCTGACGCTCCGCCCCCACGTCGCAGTCGTGACCACCCTCGAAGCCGACCACCTGGACATCTACGGCTCCCTCTCCGCCATCGAGGACGCCTTCCTCTCCTTCGTGGATGCCGTCCCCGCGGGCGGGCTGATCGCCGGGTGCGCGGACGACCACGGCGCCGGGAGGCTGCTGGCGCGCGTCGGCGGCACCGGGCGCGAGGTGCTCTCCTACGGGACGCGTGCCGGGGCCATGCTGCGCGCGGAAGGGATCCGGTCCGCTGGGGGGGAGACCCGCTTCGCGGTCCGGGAGCGCGGCGAGCTGCTGGGCGAGGCCCGCCTCCGCATCCCGGGGGAGCACAACGTCCGCAACGCCCTCGCCGCGGTGGCGGTGGCGCGGCACCTGGGCGCCGGGTGGAGCGCCGTCGAGGAGGGGCTCGCCTCCTTCGCCGGGGTGGACCGCCGCTTCGAGCGCGTCGGGGAGGCGGGGGGAGTGCTCCTGGTGGACGACTACGCGCACCACCCCACCGAGGTGGAGGCCACGCTGCGCGCCGCGCGGAGCGCCTACCCGGGGCGGCGGATCGTCGCCGTGTTCCAGCCGCACCTGTACTCCCGCACGCGCGACTTCGCCGCGGAGTTCGGGCGGGCGCTGGCTCTGGCGGACCGGGTCTTCGTCGCCGACGTGTACGCCGCGCGCGAAAAGCCGCTCCCGGGGGTCACCGGCGAGATCGTCGCCGACGCGGCCCGTGCGGCGGGAGCCGAAGTTCGCTACCTTCCCGAGCGCGACGCGGTGGCCGCCGAGGTGGTGGAGGCGTTGGAGCCCGGGGACGTCTGCCTGACGCTGGGCGCGGGGAACCTGGACGCCGCCGCGCGCGAGATGCTGGACCTCCTCCGCGGGGCTGGTTCGCCCGCGTGATCCCGGTGCGCAAAGCTCGCCGTCTCGTGCTGGGCGCCACCCTCCCGGTCGTCCTTTCGGCGCCTCTTTGGGGGCCGCGCGTCCTGGAGCGGACCCCGTGGTTCGGCGTCCAGCGGGTGGAGGTCGCCGGGGCCCGCATGGTCGCCCCGCACGACGTGCTCGCCGCCTCCGGGATCCGGCTGGGGGAGAGCGTCTGGCGCGAGCCCGGGCCCTGGGTCGCGGCGCTGCGGCGCCACCCCGGGATCGAGGACGCGCGCGTGGTCCGGCGCCTTCCCGCCACGTTGCGGATCGAGGTGGCCGAGAAGCGCCCGGTGGGGCTGGTGGAGGCGGGCGCGCTGCACCCGGTCACCTCGCGCGGGGAGGTGCTCCCCGTGGACCCCGCCCGTGTCCCGCTCGACCTCCCGCTGATCCGCGCGGAGGGCGCCGCGAAGGGTGACTCCGCCGGCGCGCGGGTCCGCGCCCTCGCCGCCGAGGTCGGCCGCCTGGGTCAGCTCGACCCCGGGCTCTTCGCCCGGGTCTCGGAGGTCTCCTGGGAGGGGAAGGGGACGCTGCTCCTCACCCTCTCCGCGCCCGACGCACGGGTCCTCCTCCCGGCCGGGGCCGAGTCGGGGCGCCTGCGGCAGCTCCGGGCCGCGCTCGACGACGTCGAGCGGCGCGCCCCGTCGGGCGCCGACGGCGCCGGCCCCGTCCGCATCGACCTCCGCTTCCGTGAGCAGGTCGTCGTCCGCTTTCCGCCACGCGTGTAACCTTCCGTATGCGTCCTACTCTGGTTGCCGGCCTCGACATCGGATCGAGCAAGACCGCCGTGGTCATCGCGGAGGTCGCGGGAGACGCTCCCCATCGATCCCCCGTCAAGGTGCTCGGCGTGGGCCAGGCGAAGACGGGGGGGATCCGCCGCGAGGTGGTCACCGACATCGAGGCAACTACGGAGTCGGTCCGCAAGGCGGTGAAGGAGGCCGAGCTGATGGCCGGCGTCACCGTGGACCGACTCTACACCGGGATCGCCGGGGAGCACATCCACGCCCGCGCCTCGCACGGGGTGGTGGCGGTGGGCCGGCAGGAGATCACGGCGAGCGACGTGGACCGGGTGCACGAGGTGGCGCGCGCCGTCCCCATTCCCGCGGACCGCGAGCTGCTCCACGCCATCCCGCAGGAGTACCTGGTGGACGGGCAGGGGGGGATCCGCGACCCCGCCGGGATGGCGGGGACGCGGCTGGAGGCCGAGGTCTTCCTCGTGACCGGCGCCGCCTCCGCCGCGCAGAACATCCGCAAGGCGGTCTCCCGGGCCGGGTACCAGGTGGCCGAGCTGGTCCTGGAGCCCATCGCGTCCTCGCTGGCGGTGCTGTCCGAGGACGAGCGGGAGATCGGCGTGGCGGTGGTGGAGCTGGGCGGCGGGACCACGGACGTGGTGATCTTCCACGAGCGCAAGATCCGCCACCTGGCTACGCTCCCCTGGGGGGGCGCCACCGTGACCAACGACATCGCCAAGGGGCTCTCGCTCCCCTACGCGGAGGCCTCGCGCGCCAAGGAGCGCTGGGGCGTCGCGCGGGCGGACCTGGTAGACCCCAACGAGACCTTCGAGGTCCCGGGCGCCGCGGCCGGGCAGACGCGCCACATCGCGCGGGAGCTCCTGGGCCACGTCATCGAGCAGCGCATGGACGAGATCCTGGCGCTGGCCGAGGACCAGGTGCAGCGCAGCGGCCTGGCGGACCGGCTGGGTGCCGGGATCGTGCTCACCGGCGGCGGCGCGTCGCTGCACGGGGTGCTGGAGCTGGCGGAGCGCACCTTCGCGGCTCCTGTCCGCTGCGGAGTTCCCGGCGAGGAGCTGGGAGGCTTGTCCGACAGCGTCCGCCGCCCCAAGTTCGCGACCGCCACCGGGCTCGTCCTGTTCGGCGCCCGGCGCATGGTCCCGGAGCACGCCGGAGGCGGAGCCGCCATGGGCGGCGCCTCGATGGGCGGAATGATCAAGTGGATGCGTGACTGGCTGAACGACTTCTTCTAGGGAGTCCGTCGGTCGGCACTCAACTTTTCTCGCAGTCGTGTACCTCCCCCGGGACGGAGGAAGAGCAGATGATTTTCGAGTACGAGGAGTCCGCCATCCAGAACGCCCGCATGAAGGTGGTGGGTGTGGGGGGTGGAGGCGGGAACGCGGTGAACCGGATGGTGGACGAAGACCTGGAGGGGGTCGAGTTCATCTCGGTGAACACCGACGCGCAGGCGCTCAAGAACTCGCGTTCGGGCGTCAAGATCCAGATCGGGAAGAAGCTCACCCGCGGGCTGGGGGCCGGCGCGCGCCCGGAGATCGGGCGGGCGGCGATGGAGGAGAGCGCCGACGAGATGCGCAAGGCGCTGGAGGGCTCGGACCTCGTCTTCATCACCGCCGGGATGGGCGGCGGGACCGGGACGGGCGGCGCGCCGCTGATCGGGGAGATGGCCCGTGAGATGGGAGCGCTGACCATCGCCATCGTGACCCGCCCCTTCCTCTTCGAGGGGAAGAAGCGGATGCGCCAGGCGGAGCAGGGGCTCGCCGAGCTGAAGCGCGCGGTGGACACCATGATCGTCGTCCCCAACGAGCGGCTCCTCGCGGTGGTCGGGAAGGGGACTTCGTTCAAGGACGCGCTCAAGAAGGCGGACGAGGTGCTCCTGCACGCCACGCAGGGCATTTCGGACCTGATCCGCGTCACCGGCGAGGTGAACGTGGACTTCGCCGACGTGCGGACGGTCATGTCCAACCGCGGGACCGCGCTGATGGGGACCGGCTTCGGGCGCGGCGAGAACCGCTCGGTGGAGGCGGCTCAGGAGGCGATCTCGTCGCCGCTCCTGGACAACATCTCCATCCATGGCGCGGCCGGGGTGCTGATCAACATCACCGGCGGGATGGACCTTGCCATCGACGAGGTGACCACGATCTCCTCCATCATCCAGGACGCCGCCGGCGACGAGGCGGAGATCATCTTCGGCGCGGTGCACGACAGCAGCATGAAGGAGGAGGTCCGCGTGACGGTGATCGCGACCGGGTTCGAGAAGGACGCCGCCCCGTTCGCCGACCGCTCGGACAACGTGATCCGCCCCAACTTCCGTACGGTGACGGCGGCGGCGCGCCCCGAGCCCCGTCCTGAGGTGCGCCCGCTGGGGACGACGACCACCACGTACCCGCCGCGCCCGGAGCCCGCCCCCGAGCCGCAGGCGCCGGCCGCGGGTCCGGCGCAGACCACCCCGATCCGATGGCCTTCGCGCCCGGCGGAGCGGCCGCTCCCCAACGACCTCGAGATCCCGACGTTCATCCGCCGGCAGATGGACTGACGGCTGCCGGCACACAGGCGGGCGCGGCTCCCCGGAAGGG
>DASYWD010000609.1 GCA_035936415.1 Longimicrobiaceae bacterium | reverse complement strand
GGCGGGGGGAGGCTCAGCAGGCGGTGCGTTTGTGTGAGCCCGCGCGGCAACCCCGTCTCGCTCCGCCGGCCGGGCGAGTTTCGCACCGCCGGGGGAGCCTCCCCCCGCCGACCACTCGCGACACCATCCGGATTCGGGATGAGCTTCGCACGCCGTCCCGCACCCCCGCAACGAAAAACGGCACCCCAATTAAGGGATGCCGTTCTCGTCGGGTATTCGCGAAGTGCGACCTATCGCTCAGAGCCACCTGTCGGAATCGAACCGACGACCTACGCATTACAAGTGCGTTGCTCTACCGACTGAGCTAAGGTGGCGGAACGCCCGCCTGTCCGGATCTCCCCGGGCAAGCGAGCAAAGTTAAGCCACAGCCCCGTTTGGGTCAAGCCGACTTCTTCCAGCGCGGCCCCTGCGGCGTGTCCTCCACGACGATCCCCCGCCCCGCCAGCTCGTCGCGGATGGCGTCCGAGCGGGCGAAGTCCTTCGCCTTCCGCGCCGCCTGCCGCTCGGCGATCCGCTCCTCCACCCAGGCGGCCAGCTCCGGGTCCACGACGTCCTCCCGGTCGGCGAGGGCGAGAAACATGAAGACCCCGTCCAGCCGCTCGAACACCCCGAGCGCCGCGTCCCGCTCCGCCTCGCTGATGGGCCGCGTCCCGAGGCCATCCAGCCGCGCGTTCACCTCCGGCACGAAGGTGTGCAGCGCGGCCAGGGCGACGCTGGTGTTGAGGTCGTCGTCCATGGCCTCCGCGAACTTCGCCAGCGCCGTGTCCGCCGCCCGGTGCAGCACGGGCACGTCGTCCGCGCCGGGGTGGAGGGCCGCCGGGTGCTCGCGCAGCCGGTTGCGGGTGTCGCGCACCCGGCGCACCGCCTCGGCCGAGGCGCTCAGCCCGTCGAGGCTGAAGTTCAGCTTGCTCCGGTAGTGCGCCGTCAGGAAGAGGTAGCGGATGGACGAGGGCCGGACGCCCTCCGCCACCAGGTCCTGCAGGTTGGCGACGTTCCCGACCGACTTCGCCATCTTCTCCCCTTCCATCTGCAGGAACTCGCCGTGCAGCCAGTACCGCGCGAACGGCTTCCCGGTCGCGCCCTCCGACTGCGCGATCTCGTCCTCGTGGTGGGGGAAGATGAGGTCCACCCCGCCGGCGTGGATGTCGAAGGTCTCCCCCAGCTCCTGCATGCTCATGACCGAGCACTCGATGTGCCACCCCGGGCGCCCGCGTCCCCAGGGCGTGTCCCACACCGCGCCCACCGCCTCGTCCTCCGGCTTGGCCGCCTTCCAGAGCGCGAAGTCGCGCGCGTCGCCCTTCTCGTACTCGTCGCTGGCGACCCTCTCCCCGCGCCGCCCGGCGGACAGGTCTACCTTCGACAGCTTCCCGTACTCCGGGAACCTGGAGATGTCGTAGTAGACCGATCCTTCCGCCGCGTAGGCGATCCCCCGCTCCTCCAGCCGGCGGATCAGGTCGATCATCCCCGGGACGTAGTGGGTGGCGCGCGGGTAGGCGTCGGCCGGGGCGATCCCCAGGGTGCGGAAGTTGTCGAAGAGGAGGTCCGCGAAGGCCTCCGTGTACTCGCCGAGCGGGACGCCCTTCTGGTTGGCGCCGCGGATGGTCTTGTCGTCCACGTCGGTCAGGTTCATCACGAACCGGACCTCGTACCCCCGGTACTCCAGGTACCGGTGCAGCACGTCCGCGAAGAAGAACGTCCGCAGGTTGCCGATGTGCGGCGGCGCGTAGATGGTGGGCCCGCAGACGTACATGCCGGCGTGGCCCTCGCGCAGGGGGAGGAAGTCTTCCAGCCGGCGCGTCAGCGTGTTGTAGAAGCGGAGAGGCATGGGAATGGAGAATGAAGAACGGAAGTATGTACTTGGCGCACACCTCTAAGCGGCGCCCCGTGAACGCCTTGCGGGTGTGCGCTACCTGAGCCAGCGCGGCACCGGGGCTTTCGCTGCTTCGGTCCGCTTCCGCAGGTCCGCCAGCATCCCTCGTACCGCGTCCTCTCTGTCCCGCTCCGGCAGGTGCCGTACCAGCAAGCCGAGCGCGGTCCGGACCAGCTCCGGAGTCAGCTCCTCCCCGCGCTCCCCGGCCGTGGCGACGTACCACGCCTGCAACTTTCTGATCGTGCGTTCATGGGGCACCGTGCCCCCGATGAAGGCGTGTAGCCCGCCCAACGACATACCGACCTGCTCCGCAGCCGTGCGATAGCCTACGTCCTCCGCGTAGGCCCGCACGGACGCGCGTAGCGTCTCGACAGGCACACCCCCGCTACTCGTCGGCATTGACCGGCGAGTGGCAGCGGCGTATCCTGCACCGTTCGAAGCGTTCGATTCTCAGTCGGGTACACTGGAGATACTACGCGCCGGCCGATTCACCCGCAACAAGGTAGACACTATGGACACGCCGGAGCAAGCGGAGATCCGGGCGGCGGCTCAGAAGGCCGCGGAGCAGATCGGGGTCCGGAAGTTGGGCCGTGCGGTGGGGATGAGTACGGGCGGGATACAGAAGGCGCTCTACGGGGAGCAGCTTCGACAAACGACCTGGACGAAGCTCCGGGCGTGGTACGCGCGGGAGTGGGCGCCCAAGCAGGATCCCGCATCGGGGGGCGTGGTGCTGGAGGCGCTGCTACAACAGATCGCACCGGCGTTCCGGGAGGAAGCGCGGCGGGCGATTACCGACCACCTGAGCCAGCTATACGGGCGGGCGCAACTCCCGGCTCCCGGCTGGCTTCTGGAGCAGCCCGGCACCGTGGTGGCGTATGACCGGGCGAAGCAGGAATACCGGGCGCCCTTCGCCGTGCTGGAGCTTTCGCGGGGTAGCTCGCTTGTCATCCCGGAGCAGCCGTTCCCCGGCGACCCGCGCGACGTGGTGGAGCAGATCGCTTCCGGCCGGGGAGTCTGGCACGATACCACGTACTACCCGGCGCACCGGATCCATAGGGTGAGATACCGCGGCGAGGAAGAAGCGGAGGAGCCCACGTAGGGCTCTACCGCTTCCGCTCGTCCTCTTCCTCCCCCCGTTGATCGGTCCAGCCGTCGGCGGGGGGCTTCTGGTTGAGGATCTTCCGCGTCAACTCCTCAAACGTCAGGTCACTTTTGAGGAGCCGTTCCCTTGGGTCTGGCTCCCGTTCGTGCGCCACATCGGGGCGCTGCGGTTCAGGTTTCGGCATCCTCCCTCCGGGGTTGGGGCCGCTCTCCTCCGAGGATGTCGTCCCACCGTCCTGCGGCTTCCCAGAAGCGTTGAACGGCATCCTCGCGCGTCTCACCAATCACTCCAATCTGATAGCGGCTCTCCGGTTGGCTAAGTGCCAACCAGTTGCCCGCGATCCGCTCCACCAGTCGGGGAAGCGGGGCGCTCCCTCCGAGCATCTGAATCATTGCTCACCTCCGGCACAGGTGTGTCCAGCGATTCGCAAGATAGCTGCTAAATAGCCGCCTGGCAACACCTTAGCCGCCAACTGGCGGCGGGGACGTAACCCGGTAACACGCGTAACCTTGACGTGCGTTACCGTGTGCGCTAATTTGTCCTCACCACTCGTAACGCGGAGGAAGCCATGGCGGTACACACTAACGGGCCGGGACCCTATGGCCCCCCTGCGGCCGTGCTGTCGGTCATCGACCGTTACCGGAACCGGGGCCTTCAGGTTCCAATTGACGGCGACGTACTCATGCGTGCGGGCGTCTCCGACAGTCTCGTCAACCGGACGTTCAACTCCCTGCGGATGCTCGACCTAGTTGACGAGCAGGGGAACCCGACAGAGCATCTGGAGGCGCTTCGGCTCGCCCGCACCGACGAGTACCAAGAGCGGTTCGCGGAATACCTTCGTGGCGTGTACCCGGACGTGTTCGCGTACGTGGACCCGGCGGAGGATAGCGAGGACGCGATCCGCGACGCCTTCCGGGGATATGAGCCGCGCGGCCAGCAAGGGCGGATGGTGACGCTGTTCTTAGGGCTCGCGGAGCACGCCGGAATGAGGAAACCGGCGACCAACGGAAATGGCGGGGACGGCACGGCGCCTCCCGCTGCCCGTAGTCGTCCCCGGTCCCCCGCTCCCGTGTCCCGCCCCCGACAGACGGAGCGCCGGACGGATCCCCCAAAGGGGGCGCCGCCACCGCCGAGGGAGGACGTTGGTGCTCTCCCGCCGGCAATAATGGGCCTGTTGAGTTCGCTTCCCTCCGAGGGGGACGCTTGGACCCAAGCGAGGCGGGACCGCTTCCTCAAGACGTTTGAAGCCGTCCTCGACTTCTGCTATCCGATCCGGGAGGAGCAAGAGCGGCTGCCGCTTGAGGTCTGAGGGAAGGAACCGCCGGGCACTCGGTAGGGAGGCCCGGCGGGCAGGTCCAACACACGCCCGTTTGTGGTGCCGTGCTCCCGGCCAGGAGACACTGCGGGATTCCAACCCCCGCAGTGGGTTTCCGGAGCATGGGTTCGGGTAGGGGTCCAATCCTACCCCACCGCAGACGAGGCGCGGGCGTGGCGGAACGGTAGACGCTCCCCGCCTTGGAAGCGGGGGACCTTGGCCGGTCTTGCGAGTTCGAGTCTCGTCGCCCGCACATACCCCGCACCGCTCTACGCTGGGCGGTGCGGGGGTTCTTGTCAACAGCTACCTTGTCCTAACGGTCCCATTCGAGGCGATAGTGATACCCCGGCTCGGGATTAGAAATGTGGTACTCAAACGACTTCGACACGGGATCGAAGGGGACTGTTCCGATCTGTACTGCACGAGGACTGAATTTCGAGTCTAGCCGTTGCTTGAGCACCCGCGCGGTCTTCTTGTAACCCTTGCCCGTGTGGCGCAGTTCTACACGCCACTGGAGCAGTTGAAGGGGCTCTGAAACCCTTGTACTGATGAACGGTTCGGATTTGCGATCCGCGTCGTCCAGATTCATAGCGAGATGGATCAGCGCCGCCTGATTGTACCGAAGGGGTGTCGGGAACTCCAAGCAGACTTTGTCATATCCGCCCACGTCACCAGGAGTGATTTCCCCAACGCGCTGAAAGTCGGACGCGAGTGCCGGCGGGTGCGTGCCGGACCACTTGAATTCGTAGTCAAACCGTGTCATCAGAGGCTGGCGGCACTGGATGTATTTGTACACCTCATACCGGAGCCGATTCCCGTCCGAGGTCGAGTATCGGATGAACGTCGATACGCTAGAATACCCCGCCGGGTACCGCACGGCCACGAAGGAGTTAAGCACCTGATATATCTTCCACAGCGTCGCTGATAGGAAGATGATGATCGCACACAGCGCAATCAACGCCGCCCATTGGTCCACGATAAAGACCACGATTAAGCCAATGATAGACGCCAACGCCGCTATGGCTTGAAGCCACTCGTTGAGGAATTTTCGCATCGTAGGATAGAAGAAGGGGCGATAGCAACTACTGTCTATCGCCCCTTGATGGGGTGCGTTCCGATTTCCTTGTCGCGGATCGGATCCTTAGCCGTCTCCTCCCATCATAGCCTCCTCGCTCTGCGCGCCGGGGAGTGATCGCATGCCCATTCAACTCACGGGCGAATACGCTATCTGCCTCCCCGCGCTTTGTCAAGGGTTTCGACGACGGCCCACTGTCGTCGCAAATGGTGTACCATTAGGTGGTCCAAGGGTCAGCTAGCATCTATCCAATGTAGGCGCTCCAAGCTTGATGCAACCATGCAACATGTGCCCGGTTTGGTACACCGTCTACCGTAGTTTGAGCCGCTTCCCCTCCATGCTCCGAATCGCCTGCACCACTCGGGCGCCGTCCTCAAGGTCCCGCGTGTTGTAGCGGAACTCAAACTCTGTGCAGTAGCGGTGCAGGTGCTTCCGAGAGACGTTGTGATAGATGCCGTAGATCCCCCGCTTGAGCAGAGAAAACACGCCCTCTACCGTGTTGCTGTGCACGTTGAAACCGTCCTCGTCCACCCGCGCGTACTCGCCTGCGGAGTGCGTGACGGTCCGATGGCTGGCGTACCCCTTCGCGGCGGGTGGATAGGCCCGGTACTCGTCGGTAACGAGGTTCGCGGAGCTGTGCACGCACTCCTCAAGCGCGGCCTTCAAGTTGTCGGCCCGCACGTCCGCGACGACGCGGGTGCGAACCTTCCCCTTCCGGCCCTCCGTGCTCCGCTCCACCATCGCAACCACGGGCTGCTTGCTGGTCCCCCGGCCGCGCTTGTGCACCTTCCCGTCGCCCTTCCGGGGCTTGCCGCCCACGTACGTTTCGTCCATTTCGACTACGCCGTTCAGTGGGTAGCCGCTGGTGTCCTCCATCGCCAGCCGGATCCGGTGCATCATCAGGAGCGCGGACTTGTAGCTGACGCCCGTCTGCCGGTGAATCTGCATGGCGCTGACGCCCTTCTTCCCGGCGCTGATCTGCCAGAAGGCGAAGCACCACACCCGGAGCGGAATCGGGCTGTCTTCCATGACCGTCCCCACGCGGACCGTGTACTGCTTCTTGCAGCCCGCGCACTTCCAGAGATACCGCGCGTTGCGGTTCCCTTCCTTGTCCAGCATCTTCCGTACGTCCGTGTCGCCGCACCGGGGGCAGGCCGGGGTGTCGCCCCACCGCTGCGCCTCAAGGAACTCCACCGCCGCCGCCTCGTCGCCGCACGCCTTTGGCAGAGCGCGGATGATCGCGGACTTTCCTTCGGCAACCGGAGTGTGCGGACCCTTGCGCGGCATCGGTCTGAGCGGGAACAGGTGGACGCTCCTTCAACCTGTCTCCAATCTAAGCGCCGGATGCCCGTGCGTCAAGTACATACTTCCGATGAAGAATGTAGAATGAAGAAAGCGGGAGGGCAGATCCGCGCGGCGCGGGACCTACCTCCCGGTCGTCGGCAGCAAGGCCCGGCGACATCGAGCCCGCGGGAAGCGCGAGAGCGCCCGGGCCCCCATTTCTACATTCTTCATTCTACGTTCTTCCTTCCGCCGTCCCCCGCCCCGCTCCCGGCGAGCCCGGACGCCACGGACTCGGCGGCATAATGCACCGTGCGCTGCGGGAACGGGATCTCGATCCCCTCGGCGTCGAAGCGCCGCTTGAGCCGGCGGCGCAGCTCGCGCCCCACGTCCCACTGCTTGAGCGGCACCGTCTTGGCCATGATGCGGATGTTCACCGACGACTCGGCGAAGGCCTCCACCCCCGGCACTACGATCTCCTCCACCAGGAAGTGCTTCCACTCGGGGTCCTCGTACATCTCCCGGCCCACGTCCCGCATCACCTCCATCACCCGGTCGACGTCCTCCTTGTAGGCGACGCCCACGTCCAGCACCACCCGCGACCAGGTCCGCGTCAGGTTGCTGACCCGCTTGATCTCGCCGTTGGGGACGATGTGCACCACGCCGAACACGTCGCGCAGGACGACCACGCGGAGCGTCATGCGCTCCACCGCCCCGGAGATCCCGGTGTCCAGGCGGATCACGTCGCCCACCGCGTACTGGTTCTCGAAGAGGATGAAGAGCCCGCTGATGATGTCCTTCACCAGCGACTGCGCGCCGAAGGACACCGCGAGGCCGATCACGCCCGCGCCGGCCAGAAGCGGGCCGACGTTCACGCCGAGCGCGCCGAGGACCATGAAGATCATCAGGACGATGATCACCACGATCCCGATGCTGCGCACCAGGCTGAGCAGCGTCTTGCTGCGCTGCTCCTGCACCGTCAGGAGCCCGCTCTCGCTGGGCTCGATGGAGCGCTCGATGCGCCGCAGCAGCAGCTTGAGCGCCCAGAAGGCGAGCCATCCGACGACAAAGGCCGCGAGCACCCGCAGCCCGGTGGCGGTCAGCTCCGGCCAGTTGAAGATGTCGGACCACTCGGTCCGCACGCGCTCGGTGAGCTCCTCGACGAGGGAGTCGGTCTGGATCATCGCGGCGAAGACGGTCTGCACCCGCGGCGGAAGCTCCGCCGCCGAAGCGGCAATCCTAGACCGCCGGCTCCCCCGGTGTCAACCGCGGCGCGCCTCAGGGGAGGACGCGCAGCTCGCGGATCCGCCATTCACCGCCGTCCAGCACCGCCCCCACGTAGACGGTGGAGGCCCGGGGCGCGCTCACCCCCCGCGAGCGCGAGCGCCAGGCGATCTCCCCGAAGCCCTGGAGCGGATCCCCGCCGGCCACGGTCACGCGCCCCGGGCGGGCGGCGACGCTCTGCCGCTCGGCGAAGAGCGCCCGGAGCGCCGCGGCCGCGTGCCGCTCCTGCACCGGGCCGGTCCCCTCGCCGGGCACCTCCAGCACCATCCGCCCGGTGGACGGCGCGAGCGCGGCCAGCGCGGCGGCGTCCTCCGCCTCCCAGAGGCGGGCGACGCGCGCGATGAAGCTCTCCAGGCCGGCCGCGACCGGCTTCTCCTGCGCCTGGAGCGTGGCGGGCGCGGCCAGCAGGAGGAGGAGCGCCAGGAGGCGGATCAGGCACATGGTCATCGCCCCGCTCCGGCCGCGACGCCGCCGAGCTGCTCCAGCACCGCGCGGAAGGCGGCGGCCGGGTCCGGGGCAGCGGTCACCGAACGCCCCACCACCACGAACTCCACCCCCGCCCCGGCCGCCTGCGCCGGGGTGGCGACGCGCGCCTGGTCGCCCGCGGCGTCCCCCGCCAAGCGGATCCCCGGCGTGAGGATCCCCAGCTCCGGACCGGCCGCCTCGCGGATCCGGGCGGCCTCGTGCACGGAGGACACCACCCCGTCCATCCCCGCGTCCGCGGCCAGCCGGGCGAGCCGGGCGGCCTCCTCCGGAGCGGACACCTCCGCGCGCCCCCAGGCCTCCCCCAGCTCGGGAGCGGAGAGGGAGGTGAGCACGGTGACGGCGAAGAGGCGGGGCCCGGAGCCGCCCCGCTCCCCCGCGGCACGGCGGGCGGCGCGGAGCATGGCGCTCCCCCCGGAGGCGTGCACCGTGAGCAGGTCGGCGCCCAGGCGGGCGGCGGACTCCACGGCGTGCGCCACGGTGTTGGGGATGTCGTGGAGCTTCAGGTCCAGGAAGACGCGCAGGCCCCGCTCCCGCAGGCCCAGCACCACCGCGGGCCCCTCCGCGGTGAAGAGCTGGAGCCCCACCTTGACCCACTCCGCCGCGGGCCCGATCCGCTCCACCAGGGCGTGGGCGTCTTCGGCGCGGGGGACGTCCAGCGCGACGATGGGTACGGGCGGGTGGTGCATCGGGCTTCGGCTCCTGGGTGGCGTGACGAACTGTGCCGGTGATTACCCGACGGGCCGCCGGGGGATCCCCCGGCGGCCCGTGGCGCGCGGCTCCGGACCCGGCTGCGGCTACCGCCCGCCGGCCGCCACGCGCCCGGTGTCGCGCTCGAAGAAGGCGTCGACCGAGCGCGCGAGCCGCTCCGCGATGAGCCCCTGGTAGCGCGCGGAGCGGAGCATCTCCTCCTCCTGCCGGTTGGAGATGAAACCGATCTCCACCAGCACCGCGGGCATGAAGGCGCCGTTCAGCACGTAGAACCCGGCCTGCTTCACCCCACGGTTGGGGCCCGGGTGCACGTGGTGCAGCTCGTCCTGGATGATCCCCGCCCAGTCGTTGGAGTCGCGCAGGTACTTGTTCTGGCGCAGGTCGTGGAGGATGAAGCTGAGCGGGTCGCGCTTCGCGCCGTGGTCCGCCTCGTACTTCTCCGCCGCGTTCTCCATCTCCTCCACCCGCTTGGCGTCCGCCGTCTTCGCCTCGGAAAGGAAGTAGGTCTCGAACCCCCGGGCCGCGCGGCTCGGGTTGGCGTTGCAGTGGATGGAGATGAAGAGCGCCGGCTGCCCCTCCTTCCGCCAGCCGTTGGCGAGGCGGGTGCGGTCGCGCAGGGCGATGAGGGTGTCGCGGTCGCGCGTCATCCGCACCTCGTACTCCGGGTTCTGCCGCAGGATCTCGGCGAGCCGGCGCGCCACCGCCAGGGTGATGACCTTCTCGCGGGCGCCGCCCGGCCCCGCCGCGCCCGGATCCACCCCGCCGTGCCCGGCGTCCACCACCACCAGCCGCTTCTGCGGAGGCTGCTCCTTCCGCACCGGCACCGGCGCCCGTGCCGGGCGCGGGGGTGCCGCCTCCGCGGCCCGGCTC
>DASYWD010000608.1 GCA_035936415.1 Longimicrobiaceae bacterium | reverse complement strand
CGCTAGCCGTGCGCTACGACCCCGCCCGCGGCGAGAGCCGCAGCGCGCGCCTGCTGGCCCAGCGGGCGGTGCAGGGGAGCGCCGGGGGGGCGCCGCCCGTCCCGTGGGTGGAGCGCCAGGAGCGGCAGCCCGGCTCCCGCTACATCGACTGGGTGATCCCGGGGATCATCGGCCTCAACCTGATGAGCACCGGGCTGTGGGGGATCGGCTTCGGGGTGGTGCAGATGCGGCAGAAGCACCAGCTCAAGCGGCTGGTCGCCACCCCCATGCGGAAGCGCGACTACCTGCTGGCGCAGATCCTCGCCCGGCTCTCCTTCCTGGCGCTGGAGGTGCCGCCCATCATCCTCTTCGCCTGGCTGGCGTTCGAGGTGCGGGTGGCGGGGTCGCTGCTCGCCGTGGCCGCCGTCGTCCTCCTGGGGACCATGGCCTTCGCGGGGCTGGGCCTGCTGGCGGCGTCGCGCGCCCGCACCATCGAGGGGGTGAGCGGGCTGCTCAACCTGGCGATGCTCCCCATGTTCGTGCTCTCGGGGGTGTTCTTCCCCTCGTCGCGCTATCCGGACGCCATGCAGCCGCTGGTGCAGGCGCTCCCGCTCACCGCGCTCAACGACGCGCTGCGCACCGTCTACAACGACGGCCTGCCGCTCTGGACGGCCGCGGGCGACCTGGCGATCCTCGCCGCGTGGATGGTGGGGTCGTTCCTGCTGGCGCTCCGCTGGTTCCGCTGGCAGTAGCCGCGCGATTGAGCCGGTCGCTTTCGGCCGTGCGCTCCCCGTTCGCCGGCCGAACGTGGCGTAAGCTGCGCCGGTGCTGCGGCTTCCCCCCTACCGAAACCGCTGTGTTCTGCCAATAATTCACCTCAAGCCCTAACATCGCCCTCCCCTGAACGGTCCGTCCCGGCTCTCGCCCGGTACGACCGCGTCCTCCTGGGACCCGCCCTTCCCCTATCGTGTTCATGCGCTCTTCAGTCTGCCTGGCGGTCTTCGCCCTGCTGTGCCTTGCTTCCCCGGCCCACTCGCAGGGGGATGCGGGATCGCTCCACCTCCTGGGGTTCACCGACTTCAACTACCTCGCGACCGACCAGCCGGTCGCGCAGGGATTCCGGGAGGGGCAGCTCGCGGGCCACCTGACGGCCGGGTTGACCGACCGGATCACGTTCTTTGCCGAGGTGACCGCGACCGCCACGGCGGCGGGGTTCAACCTGGAGGTGGAGCGGACCGTCCTGCGCTACGACGTCCTGGATGCGCTCAAGCTTTCGGCGGGGCGCTACCACACTCCCGTGAGCTACTGGAATACGGCGTACCATCACGGGCAGTGGCTGCAGACCTCGGTCGCACGTCCGGAGCTGATCCGCGGCGGGGGCGCGGTGCTTCCCGTCCACTTCGTGGGAGTGATGGCCGAGGGCTCCTTCCCGACGGGCCCGCTGGGGCTGGGCTACGCCGCGGGGATCGGGAACGGACGTCACACGCACATCGGCCGGGCAGGGGACGCCGGGGATGCCAACTCGAGCCGTGCGTGGGTCGTGAGCGGCCACGCCCGCCCGCCCCGCCTCTTCGGGCTGCAGGTGGGTGGCTCCGTCTACGGTGACCGGATCTCCGTACCGTCACGGGACGCCGTGGACGAGCGGATCGTGTCGGCGCACCTTGCCTGGAGCCGGGAGACCCCGGAGCTCCTGGCGGAGTACGCGCGGGTGCTCCACCGTCCGCGTGGGGGCGAGACGACCCGCACCGACGCGTACTACGCCCAGCTCGGGTACCGGCTTCCCGGGGGCGCGCGCGCCCTGAAGCCGTACCTGCGGGCCGAGCGCGTGGCCGTGTCCGAGGACGACCCGGTCTTCGCGGCCGCCGGGCTCGACCGGGAGGTCGCCATCGCCGGCATCCGGTACGACTTCGCCCCCGTTGCGGCGCTCAAGGCGGAGTACCGCCGCGAGCGACTCGACAGCCCCGAGCTCTTCAACACCCTCGCACTGCAGCTGAGCTTCACCTTCGGTGGGTCCCACCAGACCGCGGTGGCGCACGGCGCCCCCGAGACCACCGAGTCGGACCCGTAGGGCCGGTATGTGGACTCTACTGCCGACGCGGTGGCTCCGCCGCATCCGTACCCTGCTCGCGGCCGGCGCCATCGTTCTCGCGTCCGGCGTCGACGCCGTGGCGAGCCAGGCCCCGAAGGGGGGGGACATGGCGGTGATCGCGCACCCGGGGTCCGGTGTGCGTGACGTCTCCCTGGACAGGCTCAGGGCCACGTTCCTGGGCGAGCAGCAGTTCTGGCCGGGCGGCAGCCGGGTCACCCTCCTCGTCCTTCCCCCCGGCTCGCAGTCGCGGGAAGTGATGCTGCGGGAGGTGTATCGGATGAACGAGGCCGCGTTCCGCCGGTACTGGATCGCGAAGATCTTCCGGGCGGAGGTTTCCTCCGGGCCCAAGATGGTGGACGGGACGGCGACGGCGCTCCGGCTCGTGCCCCTGATCCCGGGGGCGGTGGCGATCATCCCCGCCAGCGCGGTGGACGGAAAGGTGACGGTCCTCCGGGTCGACGGCAGGCTCCCCGGCGAGTCCGGCTATCCCCTGCGATGATGAATCCCGCCCGGAAGTCCCCGTCCTCGCGCGTGGCGGACGTGCTGCGGGCATCCTCCGTCCGCGCGCGGCTGGTGGTGACCGTCGGCGTCCTGCTTGCCCTCGGCGCGGTGAACGTCGGCGCGCACGTGTGGGCGACGAGACAGCGCGCGCGCGTGCTCACGGAGCTGCGCAACGCGGTCGCCCGCCAGGAGATCCTGCTGGAGACCATCGCCGCGCTGGAAAACCAGAACCGGCAGGTCCGCGTCGTCAGCGGGCTGCTGGGGGCCGATGCGGTCCCCTCTACCGCCTCCGAGCGGGAGCGGACCCACGCCGCGATCGACGCGGTCCCGGCGCGCCTGGAGGCCCCGGTCCTGAGCACCGGCCCCGGCGGGGAGCCGGCGGTGCGGGAGATGCGGGCGCGGGCCCAGGCGCTTGCCACCTCCTGGAAGACGTTCTACGACAACCTGTCCACCAACCCGTCCCACGCCATCTCCGAGCTCGTGCTCGTCGGCGAGCCGCTCGCGCGGGCGCTGCTGGAAAAGGACCTCCCCGAAGCGGTGCGCCGGGAAAAGGAGCGGATCCGGACGGGGAGCGAAGCGCTCGCCCGGACGGACCGGACCACCTCCCGCGTGGTCTGGGTCCTGTTCGGCCTGTCCTCGATCCTTGGATCTCTCCTGGCGTTCGGCACACTCCGCGGCCTCCTCGGCGCGCTGGGGGCGCTTAAGGCGGGAGCGGAGCGGGTGGGGATGGGGGAGTTCGGGCACGAGATCCCGCTCGACGACCGGACCGAGCTGGGCGAGGTGGCCCGGAGCTTCAACGAGATGGCCCGGCGGCTCCGGACGGCCCGGGACGAGGTGGAGGTCCGCAACGCGGAGCTGGCGGACACCGTGGAACGGCTGCGCCGTGCCCGGCAGGAGCTGATCCAGAGCGAGAAGCTGGGAGCGCTGGGGGGGATGCTGGCGGGTCTGGCCCACGAGATCAACAACCCGCTCACCAGCGTGCTGGGGTACGGGCAGCTGCTCCGCCAGGAGCTGGACGAGCGCGGGGACGCGGAGCTGGCCGAGCTGCGCGCGGAGCTGGTCGACCCGATCATCTCGGAGGGAGTGCGGGCTCGCAACCTGGTGCGGAACCTCCTGCAGTTCTCGCGCAGCTCGGATTCCGCCCTGGCGGCGGTCGACCTGGCGGAAGCCCTCCACGTGGCCATCGGCCTGCGGCGCCGCGCGTTCGCGCTCGCGGGCGTGCGCCTGACGGAGGAGCTGCCCGACGGGATCCTGGTCACCGCCGAGTCCCAGCGGCTTCAGCAGGTCTTCCTGAACGTCATCAACAACGCGCTCGACGCGCTCTCCGGGGGGGGCGGGACCACGCTCTGCGTCCGCGTGCGGCGGGTGGAGCCGAACTGGGTGTCCGTGACGTTCGAGGACGACGGCCCGGGGCTGAAGGAGCCGGAGCGCATCTTCGATCCCTTCTACACCACCAAGCCGGTGGGGGCGGGGACCGGTCTGGGCCTCACCCTGGTGCACCGCTTCGTCGAGGAGTTCGGCGGGACGGTCACCGCCTCCAGCCGGTACGGGGGCGGAGCGTGCTTCGAGATCCGTCTGCGCTCCGCGGCCCCGCTGGAGGAGGTCCGCCCGGTGGAGCCCCCGGCCCGGGTCCGGAGCGCACCCCCGGCGAGGCGAACCGTGCTGGTGGTGGAGGACGAGGAGCCGCTCCGCGCGCTGCAGGGGCGCCTGCTGGGCCGTCTGGACGTGGAGGTGCTGCTCGCCGCTTCCGGGGAGGAGGCCCGCGACGTTCTGGAGGCCCGCGACGTCGACCTGGTGATCTCGGACATCAAGATGCCGGGGGAGATGGACGGGGTGGCGCTCTTCCAGTGGGTTCTCCGGGAGCGTCCCCCGCTCGCGGACCGGTTCCTGTTCGTGACCGGGAACCAGTACGACCAGAAGCTGAGCGAGCTCCTCCGCACGCGTCCGGACCGCTTCGTGACCAAGCCCTTCGAGGTGGACACGTACCTCGACCGGGTCGGTGGACTGCTACGGGAGGGGGAGCGGCCGGCGGAGCCGGCCGGTCCGCGCTCCGCGGCGTGAGGCGCTCCGAATCGGGGCCGGTGCCAAACCGGCCCCGATTCATTACATTGCCGCCGCACGGCCCGGTACCCTTCACATGCTTTCGTTGAATGAGCATTTCGACCGTCTCCGACGCGCCCGCCGCCGCCACGGTGGACGAGCTCTGCAGCTTTCTGGAACGCACGCAGCACGGCGAGGACGCCGCCCTGCTCTGCGCCTTCGCGCGCATCTTCTTCGCCAAGATCCCCCGCGCGGTGCTGCAGGAGCGCCCGCTCCCCCACCTGGCCGCGCAGGCGGTGGGCGCCTTCCACTTCGTGCAGCGCGCCCGCCCCGACGAGGTCAACGTGGAGGTGCTCAACCCGGGCGCCGAGGGGTGGAGCGCCCCGGCCACGGTGATCCGCGCGCACGTGGTGGACCGCCCCTTCATCGTGGACACCCTGCGCGAGTACCTCACCTCGCAGCAGATCGCGATCCACCACTTCGTGTACCCGGTGCTCACGGTGCGCCGCGACGCGGACGGCCGGGTGGAGTGGATCGGCGACACGGGGGAGGGGACGCTGGAGGCGCTGGTGCACTGCGAGGTGGAGCGCCTCCCGGCGGAGCGGCACGCCGAGGTGCTGGGCGAGGTGGAGCGGCGGCTCACGGACGTGGTGGTGGCGACCGCCGACTTCGACGAGATGCTGGACGCGGTGGACCGGGTGGCCGCCACGGTGCGCGGATACGGCGCCTGCCTCCCGGACCACGCCGCGGACTGCCACGAGGTGGAGGAGTTCCTCCGCTGGCTCAAGGACGGCAACTTCGTCTTCCTGGGCTACCGGGGCTACGACATCGTGGGCGAGGACGAGAGGCGCGCGGTGCGGGTGGAGGAAGGGTCCGGGCTGGGGATCCTGCGCGACGAGCGCCCCTCCCGCTACTCCACCCCGGTCCCCGTCTCCGAGCTCCCCGAGGAGCTGCGGCGGCGGGTGGTGGGCGGTCCCATCCTCATCATCAACAAGGCCGAGTCCGAGGCCACGGTGCACCGCCGCGCCCGCATGGACTACATCGGCGTCAAGAAGCTGGACGCCTCCGGGCGCGTGGTGGGCGAGCACCGCCTGCTGGGGCTCTTCACCTCCAAGGCGTACGCCGAGCACGCCGAGTCCATCCCCATCCTCCGGCAGAAGCTGGCCCAGATCCTCTCCGCCTCCGGCACCCGCCCCGGATCGCACGACTACAAGGAGATGATCACCATCTTCAACTCCATGCCCAAGGAGGAGCTGTTCCAGGCCTCCGTGGTGGAGCTGGAGCAGGAGGTGCAGACCATCCTCGCCCTCCTCTTCTCCGACGAGGTGCGGGTGATCCTCCGCCCGGACAACCTCCGGGAGGGCGCCAGCGTGATGGTGATCCTCCCGCGCGGCAAGTTCAGCGGCGAGGTGCGCCGCGCCATCCAGGAGGCCATCAGCCGCCGCCTGGGCGGCGAGGTGGTGCACTACTACCTGGCCATGAGCGCGGCGGACCAGGCGCGGCTCCACTTCTACGTCTCCACCCCGGACCGGAGCGTGGACGCGGTGGACCCGCGCGACCTGGAGCGCGAGGTCTCGCAGCTGATCCGCTCCTGGGAGGACCGGCTGCGCGACGGGCTGGGCGGGACCGGCGAGGGCGGCGAGCTGGCGGAGCTGTACGCCCCCGCCTTCAGCGCCGAGTACCGCGCCGCCAACTCCCCGGTCGCGGCCGTGCACGACGTGCTGCAGCTGGAGCGGATGCGCCGCGACCAGCGCGAGGTGGCCGTGGCGCTCCGCAACCCGCCGGAAGTGAGGGCGGGGGAGCTGGGGCGGACCACCGTCCTCAAGCTGTACCTGCGCGACCGGCGGCTCGTCCTTTCCGACTTCATGCCGATCCTGGAGGACGCCGGCGTCCGCGTCATCGAGATCGACACCTTCGCGGTCACCGGGGAAGATCTCCCGGCCTTCATGATCTACTCCTTCCTGGTGCAGGACCAGGACGGCGCGCAGATCCCGGGGGAGCGCTTCGGCGTCCTGTCCGAGATGCTCCTGGCGGTCTGGGCGGGCGACGCCCCGGAGGACCCCTTCAACGCGCTGACGCTGGGCGCCGGGCTGCGCTGGCGCCAGGTGGACGTGCTGCGCACCTACGCCAACTACGCGGCGCAGATCGGCGCCGTCCCCACGCGTCTGGCCCCGGCGCGGGCGCTCGCCCGCTACCCGGAGGTGGCGCGCCGGCTCTTCGGGTACTTCGAGGCCCGCTTCGACCCCGCCGCGACCGCGCCCGCCGCGGAGCAGGACGCGCTGCGGAGCGACCTCGGCCACGCGCTGGAGGCGGTCACCTCGCTGGCGGACGACCGCGCGCTGCGCAAGATGATCGCGCTGGTGGGCGGCACCGTCCGCACCAACTACTACCGCAACGGCGGCGCCGACCCCACGCGGCGCAGCGGCGGCGTGCCGTACGTCTCGCTCAAGGTCTGCTCGGCGGACGTGGAGGAGCTCAAGAAGTCGCGCCTCCTCTTCGAGGTGTACGTGCACTCCTCGCGCATGGAGGGGATCCACCTGCGCGGCGCCGCGGTCTCGCGCGGCGGGATCCGCTGGTCGGACCGGCCGGACGACTTCCGCACCGAGATCCTGGGGCTGGTGACCACGCAGGTGGTCAAGAACGCCGTCATCGTCCCCTCCGGCTCGAAGGGCGGCTTCATCACCAAGCGCGTCCATGCGGACCGCGACCTGATGGGGCAGGAGGCGGCGGACCAGTACCGCACCCTGATGCGCGGGCTGCTGGACCTGACCGACAACCTCGTGGAGGGCCGGGTGATGCCTCCGGAGGGGGTGGTCCGCTACGACGGCGACGACCCGTACCTGGTGGTGGCCGCCGACAAGGGGACGGCGCACCTCTCCGACGTGGCGAACGCGGTGGCCGCCGAGTACGGCTTCTGGCTGGGCGACGCCTTCGCCTCCGGCGGGAGCCACGGGTACGACCACAAGCGCGAGGGGATCACCGCCCGGGGCGCCTGGGAGTGCGTGAAGCGCCACTTCCGCGAGATGGGCAAGGACATCCAGGCGGAGCCCTTCACGGTGGCCGGGATCGGCGACATGAGCGGCGACGTGTTCGGGAACGGGATGCTCCTGTCCCGGCAGATCCGCCTCGTCGCCGCCTTCGACCACCGGCACGTCTTCCTGGACCCGGACCCCGACCCGGCCACGAGCTACGCGGAGCGCGAGCGCATCTTCGCCCTCCCGCGCTCCTCGTGGGAGGACTACGACCGCTCGCTCCTCTCGCCGGGGGGGATGATCGTCCCCCGCGCCTCCAAGGTGGTCCACCTCACCCCCGAGGTGCGCGCCGCGCTGGGGCTCCCGGACGAGGTGGAGAGCGTGGACGGCGAGGGACTGATCCGGGCGGTGCTGCGCGCTCCGGTGGAGCTTCTCTGGAACGGCGGGATCGGCACCTACGTCAAGCACTCGGACGAGACGCACGCCGAGGCGGGCGACACCACCAACGACCCGGTGCGGATCGACGCGGACGAGCTGCGCTGCCGGGTGCTCGGCGAGGGCGGGAACCTGGGGCTGACGCAGCGCGCCCGCATCCAGTACGCGCTGGGCGGCGGGCGGCTCAACACGGACGCGCTCGACAACTCCGCCGGCGTGGACATGTCCGACCACGAGGTGAACCTCAAGATCCTCCTGAACTGGATGGTCCGCGAGGGCGAGCTCACCCTGGAGGCGCGCAACGCACTGCTGGAGGAGATGACGGACGAGGTCTCCCGCCTGGTGCTGCGCAACAACGTTGGCCAGTCGCTGGCCGTGTCGCTCGACGAGTCGCGCAGCCGCGAGGCGCTGGACGACTTCGCGGCGCTGGTGCTGGCGCTGGAGCGCGACCGGCGGCTGGACCGCGCCGCCGAGGGGCTCCCCAGCACGGAGACCATGCTGGAGCAGGCGAAGAGCGGGATCGGCCTCACCCGCCCGACGCTCTCGGTGCTCCTGGCGCACGCCAAGCTGTACGCCAAGGCGAACCTGCTGGCCTCGGCGCTCCCGGACGACCCCGCGCTGGAGCCCTACCTGGCTCGGTACTTCCCGCCGCAGGCGGTGGAAGCGGCGGGGCCGGAGCGGCTCCGCGCCCACCGGCTCCACCGGGAGATCGTGACCACGGAGCTGGTCAACGACCTTGTGAACCTGATGGGCTCCTCCTTCCTGCACCGGGTGGCGCGGGAGACGGGGAGCGACATCGCCGCGGTGGTCCGCGCCTGGCTGATCGCCAGCCGGATCGCGAGCGCGGCGGAGATCCGCGACGACCTGGCCGCGGCGGAGGAGCGCTTCCCGACCGCCACGGTGTACCGCTGGGACATGGGGCTGGCGCGGGTGCTGGAGGCGACGACCCACTGGGTCCTCACCAACGTCCCGGAGGACGCCTCCACCGCCGCGGCGGTGGAGGAGCTGCACGAGGGGCTGGGCCGCCTCCGCGCCGGCTTCGCGGGGACGGTCACCGGGGAGGACCGCAAGATCTTCCTGGCGCGCCTGGGCGAGCTGCAGGACCTGGGGGTGGAGCGGTCCCTCGGCGAGCGGCTCATCACCCTCCGCTTCCTTCCGCAGCTCCTGGACGTGCTGCGGATCGCGCGGGAGGGCGGCGCGGACGCGGTGGAGACGGCGCGTGCGTACTACCACGTCTCGGAGCGCTTCGCCACGGCGGAGCTGCGGCACATCCTCCTCCGGGCGGCCGGCGATGGGGCCTGGGAGAAGCGCTACGCCCAGGCCATGGCGGAGGACGTGGCGCGCGCGCAGCGCAGGATCGTGCAGCTCACCCTGCGCGACGGCGCTACCGGCGAGGGGGTGGAGGCCGCGCTCGACGAGTTCACCCGCCGCCGCTCCGCGCAGGTGCAGGCCTACCGCGACCTGCTGGAGGACCTGCGCGCCGACGACCGCGCCCCGCTGGCGGGGTGGGCGCTGGCCGCCCGGACGCTGCGGGGGATCGCGGGATAGATCCTGCTCCCCTCCGAACGACGCGAGCCCCGCCGGACTTGTCCGACGGGGCTCTTTTTCGCTATGCTCCGGGCGTGCACACCACAACGTTGCTCCCCGCGAGGCTCCATGTTCCGAATCCCCGTGGACCGGGAGAAGATCGCCGACTTCTGTCGGCGCTGGAGCGTGACGGAATTTTCGCTTTTCGGCTCCGTGCTGCGCGACGACTTCCGTCCCGACAGCGACGTTGACGTGCTCGTGGTCTTCGCGCCGGGCACACAGCTCGGGTGGGAGGACTGGGAGCGGATGGAGGAGGAACTGGCGGTGCTCTTTGATCGTCCGGTGGACCTGGTGGAGAAGCAGGCGGTCACCAACCCCTTCCGCCGACACAGCATCCTGACGACGCACCGGGTGGTGTATGCAGCCTGACGAGCGCGACCTCGCCCATCTCTGGGACATGCAGGACTTCGCTCAGGAGGCGTGCTCGATGGCGAAGGGACTTAGGATCGAGCACCTGAGAGCCAGCCGTCGTGACCAGTTCGCGCTGGCGAAGGCGATCGAGCTGATCGGGGAAGCAGCTTCGCACGTTTCGCGTGGATTTCGCGATGCACATCCGGAGGTCCCCTGGAAGGCAATCGTAGGGATGCGGCACCGGCTCGTGCATGATTATCGTCGGATCGACTTCGTCCGCGTCTGGGACGTCGTCCAGCGCGACCTACCGGCGCTGCTCGCCTGCCTCGCGCCCCTGGTGCCGCCCCCTCCTCCCGGAGAGCCGGATCAGGGCCGACCCACCATCTCAGTGCGGTGTCCGAGCGCCGCCCCCGGCCGCCCTGTCCAGCGCCTGCACCTCCTCGGGCGTGAGGTGCCGGTACGCGCCCTTGGGCAGGTCGCCCAGCTCCAGCGGTCCCACCGCCACCCGCACCAGCCGCAGCACCTCCACGCCGAGCGCTTCCAGCAGGCGGCGGATGTGCCGGTTCTTCCCCTCGTCCAGCACCACCTCCAGCCAGCTGCTGCGCGTGCCGGAGCGGAGCAGCCCCGCCCGCTTGGCCGCCAGGAAGTCGCCCCCGGCCTCCACGCCCGCCGCGATCCGCCGCAGCAGGTCGTCGTCCGCGACGCGGTCCACCTGCACGTGGTACGTCTTGTCCAGGTGCGTGGCGGGGTCCGTGATCCGCGCGGCCCAGCGGGTGTCGTTGCTGAAGAGGAGGAGGCCCTCGCTCGCCCGGTCCAGCCGCCCGACGGGCGAGATCCAGGGGAGGGCGGGGTCGTCGATGCAGTCGTAGACGGTGCCGCGCCCCCGCTCGTCGGAGGCGGTGGTCACCACCCCGCGCGGCTTGTTCAGCGCCAGGTAGACCCGCGCCTCCGCGCCGACCCGCTCCCCGTCCACCTCGATCCGGTCGCGCTCCGGGTCCACCCGCAGCTCCGGGTCGCGCCGGACGGTGCCGCCGACGCGCACCCGCCCCTCCGCGATGAGCGCCTGCGCCCGCGAGCGCGAGCAGAACCCCAGCTTGGAGAGCGCGCGGGCGAGCCCCACCCCGGGGCGGCGG
>DASYWD010000607.1 GCA_035936415.1 Longimicrobiaceae bacterium | reverse complement strand
GCCCGCGGCCATCCAGGCCGCGGGCCGCCGCGAGGGCACGTCAGACCCCGGCCAGCTCGTCCTGGGGCTCCCAGGCCACGATCCGCCCCTCCATGGCCGAGGCGGCTACGGTGTACGGCGAGGCCAGGTAGAGCTGCCCCGGCCCGGAGCGCCCGGGGAAGTTGCGGTTGATGGCGCTGATGGTGATGTCGGTGGGCTTCCGCGACACCCCCGGGCCGGCGTTGATGCAGGCGCCACACGACGGCTCGATGAAGGTGGCCCCCACCTCCTCGAAGAGGCGGTCGTACCCCTGCTCCTGGCAGTATGCGTACACCTCCTGCGAGCCGCACTGGATGTAGAGCTGCACCTGCTCCGGCTTGCGCACGCCGCGCTCGTGGTACTCCCGGAGGACACGGGCGTACATGTCCATGTCCTCCTTCTTTCCGGCGGTGCAGCTCCCGGCGTAGGCGATGTCGATGCGGACCTCGTCGCCCAGCTCGTCCACGTTCAGCCCGTTCCCCGGGTCGCCCGGGAGCGCGATCATGGGGCGGAGGGTGGAGGCGTCGATCTCGATGGTGGTGACGTACTCCGCCCCCTCGTCCGAGAAGAGCCCCTCGACCAGCCGCTCCGCCTCGGCGCGGTCCATCCCGCGCTGCTCCACCAGGTACTCCACCGTCTTGGCGTCCGGCGCCACGATCCCGGTGAAGGCGCCCACCTCGGCGGCCATGTTGGTCATGGTGGCGCGCTCGTCCACGCTGAGCGCCTCCACCGCCGGGCCCGCGTACTCGATGATCTGCCCGATGGCGTGCCCGTCCTTGATGTACGGGTGGCGCAGGATCTCCAGCATGAAGTCCTTGGCCGACACGTTCTCCGGCTTCTCCCCGTGCACCACCACGCGGAACGACCTGGGGACCTCCACCCGCACGTCCCTGGTGATCCAGGAGTTGACGATGGCGGTGGTCCCCACCCCGAAGGCCAC
Source organism: Longimicrobiaceae bacterium (assembly GCA_035936415.1). NCBI lineage: Bacteria > Pseudomonadati > Gemmatimonadota > Longimicrobiia > Longimicrobiales > Longimicrobiaceae > Longimicrobiaceae bacterium. The sequence goes on along the minus strand of DASYWD010000607.1, from coordinate 14,559 downwards.
GCACCCGACGGCGCCGGCGTGCGGGGTGTGCGAGTCCGAGCCGATGATGACGTGCCCGGGGAGCGCGTACTCCTCCAGGATCTTGGAGTGGCAGATGGCCTCGGATCCGTGCTTGCCGTGCCCCAGCTCGCCGTAGAGGCGCACCCCCTGCTTCTCCGCGAACTGGCGCTGCTTCACCTCGAGCTGGTTCGCCACGTCGAGCAGGCCGAGCTGCACGCGCTCGGGCGACATGGCGTCCTTAAGGAAGGTGAGGTGGTCGCGGAAGAAGAGGATCGACTCCGGCTCCAGCACCCGCTCGTCCTCGCCCACGTACCGCTCGAAGAAGATGGCGGACATGGGGGTGACGTACTCGTGCGAGAAGCGGATGTCCGTCTGGACGAAGCCGGAGTCGCCCGGCTGCACCCAGGGCACACCCATCTCGCCGCGGGACAGGTCGGTGATCCAGTGCCGGGCGAAGATCTTCTCCGCGATGGTCATGGGCCGCCGCCCGGGTGCGTGCGCGCGGCCCTCCGGCGCGCCCAGCGAGTCGCTGCCGACGTTGGACGTGGACGTGGCCTGCACCTCCGTGACGTTGCCGACGCCCGGGGCGTCCGGCTCCGGAACGTCCTGCTCGCCGCTGCCGCGCAGCTGTCGCAGCTCGAGCGCGTCGGAGGGCGCGGGCGCGTCGCCGGGCATCGTACGGTGGCAGGCCACGGGCGGGGTGCGGACGAGGCCCTGGAGCCGGGCGACGTTGTAGTTGAAGAGCCCGCCGTGCTCGATGATCCCGCGGGTGATCTCGTCCGCCCCGTCCGTGAACTCGGAGAGGGGGATCGTCTCGCCGCGGCGGATCCTCTCGATCAGCTCGAAGTTGGTGCTGGTGAGCACGCCGAGGTTCTGGCAGTTCTCGCGGTAGATGCGCTCGATGTTCTCGGCGATCACCACGCGGATCCCGGCCATCATCTCTGCGTACGGGCTCTGCTCGCGCGAGGAGCCCTTGCCGCGGCGCCTCCCGGAGACGGAGGCCACGAATCCGCCCTTCTTCACGCTCCCCTGCTTGATCGGGAACTCGTCCCCCGCCTTGAGCCCCAGGTAGGGGAACTCGCCCAGCGTCTCGTCGAAGTAGTAGCAGATGTACGCCGGGGTGATCTCGTCGGTGGAGATGTTGTCGCGGAGCTTCGCGCGGACCTCGTCCGTGAGCTCGACGTCCTCCCCCTCCAGCTGCCGGCGGACCAGCTCCGGGTCGTCCACCAGGAAGAGGATCCGCCCTTCGAGGCGCACCTCGGGCGGCAGCTTCTCGATCTTGCGGGTCAGCAGCGACGGGATCATGTGCAGCGGGATACGGGTTCAGGGGCGCGAAGTACGGGCGGCGAATGCGGCCGCGCCGGTTCCATACTGATTATGCCGCCGCGGGTTCCGCCGGGCAACACGCGAGGGCGGGATGCGCCCGCTCCCGGTTGACGGGAAACCCCCGGAAGCGTTACATTTGTGGCCTGTGATGGGGCGTTAGCTCAGCTGGGAGAGCATCCGCTTTGCAAGCGGAAGGTCATCGGTTCGAACCCGATACGCTCCACTGCGAAAACCCGCGGAACGGCACTGCGCCGTCCCGCGGGCTTTTTCGTTTCCTGCTACTCCCCGGCAGGGTCGATGCAGTCCACGAACGCGGCCGCGAGCGCCTCCCCGGGGCCGCTTCGCCGCAGCACGTGGAACTCCAGCGCGGCCTTGAGGTCGCGGACCGGGCGCACGGCCGTGCCGGCGGGAGCGCCCCCGCGGATGGAGTCCAGCACCGCGGCCCACCCCGCTCCCCCCGCCACGAGCTGCACCACGCTGGCGAAGCTCCCGGGTGCGGTCACCACCTTCGGCTCGCGGCCGGCGCGGCGCATGGCGCCGACGATGGCGTCGTACAGCGAGGGAATGGCGGCTCGCTCGGAGAGCACCATCGGGAGCGGGGCCAGGTCCGCGCGGGCGAGGGTCCGCCGGCGCGCGAGCGGGTGCCCGGCCGGGAGCATGGCCGAGCGAAGCGGCTCCTCCGCGATAGTCGTGGCGGTAACTCCTTCCGGGTAGTCGTGCGTGGAGGCGGCCACGCCGAAGCCCACGTCGATGGTCGCGGCCCGCAGCGCCGCCACGTGCTCCACCCACGGGACGGGAACCAGCTCCACCGCGACCGCCGGGTGGGCGCCACGGAAGCGGTCCAGCGCCGCGGCGGCCTGGCGCGTCCGCTCGCCGTAGTCCGGCGGCGCGACCCGCAGCCGCCACCTCGCCCTTCGCCGCTGCGCGGGCCGCCGCCATGGCCCCGTCCGCGGCGGCGAGCGTGCGGCGGGCGTGCTCCAGGAACACCTCCCCCACCTCCGTCAGCCGCACCCCCCGCGGCGTCCGCTCGAAGAGCGGGGCGCCGATCTCCCGCTCCAGCTCCTGCACCTGGCGCGAGAGCGCCGACTGCACGACGAAGAGCCGCGCCGCGGCGCGTCCCATGTTCCCCTCCTCGGCGGAGGCGACGAAGTAGCGGAGCTGTCGCAGGTCTATGTAGACGAGGATAGCGAGCGTTGCCGAAATGGCAAGGGAGCGTACGAAAAAGAGTGTTGGACCCGGGGAGGGCCCGGCCCGTATCCTGGGGTCGCGCGACGGCTCCAGCCGGGGCGCGCACTCACCCGACGCTCACACGGAGAATTCCCATGACACCCTCGGCTCTGCAGCAGGCGCCCGCTACCCCGATCCTCGGGCCGTTCGTCCGCCTCCCCGGCTCGCCCGGGTACATCCCCCAGATCGACGCCAGCGTCCAGGTGCTGGTGCGCGGCTCCGACACGGGGGGCGCCTGGTCGCTGGTCGACTACACCATCCCCGCCCGCTTCGCGGGGCCGCCGCCCCACTGGCACGCGGAGGCGACGGAGGCGTTCTACGGAATCGAGGGAGTGACGACGCTGGAGGTGGACGGCCGCGAGGTGTGCCTCCAGCCCGGCGAGGTGGCGGTGGTCCCGCCGGGCGTGGTGCACCGGTTCCGCAACGACGCGGACCGGCCCGCCCGGCACCTGGTCCTGCTCACCCCCGCGGGCTTCGAGCGCTACTTCGACGAGGTGGCCGCGCTGATCGCGGAGGAGGGCGCCTGGCCCCCTGCCGACCCCGGCAAGGTGGCCGCGCTGATGGCGCGCCACGACCTGCAGCCGGCGGCGACCGCACCGCACCGGCCGTGACCGGCCGCCGGCCCTCGCGGCGGGACGGTTGACGAACCGCTGCGCGGGCCGCTAACGTTGATCCTCGCACAGTGACACGACGGCACATACCGCGGCCGCCCCTCGCGGGGGCGGAAGCGTGCTGCTCAGAGCAAACCCGTCGAAAGGCGGGGACGCAGAGCTACGGAGCTACAGCGGGCCCGGCCCGCCATGCTCGCCTGGCCGCCAGCATCCCGAGCGATCGGAGCTGGCGGCTTTTTGCGTCCCCACCGCCGCTCCACCGCGGGACCGCCGGAGCAGTCGAAGCTGAAAAGGGCGAAGCCGCCGAAAGGCGGTGGCGCAGAGCCACGGGGCTACGGCGGGACCTCCCGCTACGCCAGCCGAGCCGCCAGCGACCTCCCCCCTCCCACGTTCCGGGTGGGGGCGCTGGCGGCTCTCGCCGTTTCGAGACGCAGCATCCGCGCGGCCCGGCGCCCGGGCCGCGCCCGGAGTCCACATCGCACCACCGTAGCAGCCATGGCAGAGATCGCGATCGACCTGGGGACCGCCAACACCCTGATCCACGTCCGCGGGGAGGGGATCGTGGTCAACGAGCCCTCCGTGGTGGCGCTGGAGCGCTCCACGGGGAAGGTGCTGGCCGTAGGGCTGGAGGCCAAGCGGATGCTGGGGCGCACTCCGGAGAACGTGGTGGCCGTGAGCCCCATGCGCGGCGGGGTGATCGCGGACGTGGACCGGGTGGACCTGATGCTCCGGCACTTCCTGCAGCGCGTGCTCCCCCGGCGCCGGCTGGCCATGAAGCCGCGGGTGCTCATCACCATCCCCTCCGGCATCACCGAGATGGAGCGCCGCGCGGTGCGAGAGGGGGTGATCGCGGCCGGGGCGCGGCAGGTGTACATGCTCTCCGAGCCGATCGCGGCGGCGATCGGGGCGGGGCTCCCGGTCACCACGCCCCGCGGGAGCATGGTGGTGAACGTCGGCGGAGGGACCACGGAGATCGGGGTGGTGGCGCTCTCCGGGATCGTGGCGAACACCTCCATCCGCGTGGCGGGGCAGGACCTGGACGAGCTGATCGTCGCCTACATCCGGCGCACGCACAACCTGCTGGTGGGGGAGTCCACGGCGGAGGTCGTGAAGATCCGGATCGGCTCGGCGTACCCCAACGGCTCGGAGCAGGAGATGCCGGTCAAGGGGCGCGACCTGGTGTCCGGGTTCCCGCGCACGGTGCAGGTCAACTCCGCGGAGGTCCGCGAGTGCATCCGCGAGCCGCTCCAGGCGATCACCGCGGCCGTGCGGCAGGCGCTGGAGATCACGCCCCCGGAGCTGGCCTCCGACATCATGGACGAGGGGATCGTCATGACCGGCGGCGGAGTGCAGCTCCGCGGGATGGGCGCGCTCCTCGCCGACGACTCGCACCTCCCCATCCGCTTCGACGACGAGCCGCTGACCACCGTCGTCCGGGGCGCGGGCGCGGTGCTGGACGACTGGAAGGAGTACCGTGACACCCTGATCCACTGACCGGGTGCCGCCCGGCGCGGCCCCCGCGGCCCCTTGCGGATCGGGCGCCGCGGCGGCAAGGTCCATGCAGGTGCGCAACGCGGCCGCGCGCATGCGGGCATGCGGAACCATTCAACCGGACCGGAACATGGACCAGATCAGACGGCTGCAGGACGAGGACGAGGAACCGAACGAGCGGCCCGAGCAGGGCAAGGAACCCGAGATGCCCACCACCCCGCTCTCGGACCCGGTCCGAGAGCGGCTCTTCAAGTCGCGCACGGTGATCATCGCCGGCGAGGTGAGCCAGAAGCTCGCAGCCAGCGTCATGGCGCAGCTTCTGGCGCTCTCCGCCGAGTCGGACGAGCCGATCAACATCTTCATCAACTCGCAGGGCGGTCACGTGGAGTCGGGCGACACCATCCACGACATGATCCGGTTCGTGAAGCCGCGCGTGCGCATCGTGGGGACGGGATGGGTGGCGAGCGCCGGCGCGCTGATCTTCGTCTCGGTTCCGCCCGAGGACCGCTTCTCCCTCCCGCACACCCGCTTCCTCCTGCACCAGCCGGCCGGCGGGGTGGGCGGCACGGCGGCCGACATCGACATCGAGGCGCGCGAGATCGTCAAGATGCGCGAGCGGCTCAACCGCGTCTTCTCGGAGGCGACGGGTCAGCCGATCGAGCGGATCGAGGACGACACCCGCCGCAACTTCTGGCTCTCCGCCACGGAGGCGAAGGAGTACGGCCTGGTCGGCAGCATCATCCGGAGCATGGACGAGCTCCGCTGAGCCGCTTCTCCCATCGGGGGCGCGCGAAGGGCCGGCACCGGGATACCCGGTATCGGCCCTTCGCCGTTCGTTCGCCGGGAGCAGCCCGGCCGCTGCGTCAGCGGAGCAGGTCCTCCAGGAGGAGGTAGAGCCCGGCCAGCACGGCGGCCCCGACCAGCGCCATCCGGAGCATCCCCGCCAGCCGGGCCCGGGGCGAGGCCGGGTCCCACTGGAGGTGCGCGTTGAGCTCCTCGAAGCGCGCCGCCACCTCGTGGTTGCGGAAGCGGAAGCGGTGGCGCTCCGGGTCGAAGGGCCGGCTGCGGTCGTCGCTGAAGTCCAGCGCCGCGGCCACGGAGGTGGGCTCCGCGGGGACGAAGAGCCGGCTCCCGAGCGGGCCGCGGTGGATCTGCACCGGGTACTCCCGCCCCGCGCCGGCCGGCTCCAGGATCAGCATGCGCCCGCGGCTGTGGATCGTCGCGGCGAAGGCCAGGGCCATCAGCCCGAAGAAGCCGCACACGGCCCCCCAGATCCCCACCTCCAGGGGATCTCCGCCCCGCGCCGCCGCCTCCAGCAGCTCCGGCCCCAGCATCGCGAGGAGCCAGAGGCACACCCCCAGCGGGACCACGAACGGCAGGGACTGCACCGCCCAGCTCCGCAGCAGCCGGCGCCGCACTTCCGGCGGAACGGGGCGCAGCTCGCGCCCGTGTGCGCGGACGCACTCCCGGCAGAAGGGCGCGTCCAGGGATGCGGCGACGTAGCTGCCCCCGTCATCGGACCCCGTCCGCCAGAAGAGGCGGGTGAGACGCAGGGTGCGGTCGGCGGCGGCCCCGCACCGAACGCACAGGGCGGGGAAGCGGGCGCGCGACAGCGGCCCCACGACCTCGACCGCGACGAAGCCCTCGTCGGAATCGTCCGGCGGGCGGAGCTCCGCGGCCGGTGGCTCGGGAAGGCGCATGCGGGGATCTCCTCCGGGCCCCGGCGGGTTGCCGGGGCTTCCCCCAACTAGGGGCGCGGACGTTCGTTCCGCAAGCCTTTCGAGCGCGGGCGCCCGCGCTCGAAAGGCTAGAACGTTCCCGGCCTGTCTTCGGCAGGCATGAGGTTCTCCGCGTCCGGCTCCGGCTCGTGCTCCACCCCCGGGACGGGATGCTCCGCCGTCTCCGGAGGCGGCGCATCGGGGGCGCCGCGGTCGCGGTCGCCCCGCTCCTCGGTTTCGGGCCGTGGGTCTCGCTGCATGTGGCTTGCTCCGCGTTGTGGGTGTGACGGCCGCCGCCGGGACGCTACCCGGGGTAGGTGTACGGGGCCTGGAGCCCCAGAGGCACGCCCAGGAGCCAGTAGCCGATCAGGAACACCGTCCAGGTGACCAGGAATCCGATCGAGTACGGCAGCATGAGCGAGACCAGCGTCCCGATCCCCGTTCCCTTCACGTACCGCTGGGCGTAGACCACCACCAGCGGGAAGTACGGCATCAGCGGCGTGATGATGTTGGTGGTGGAGTCGCCCACCCGGTAGGCCGCCTGCGTCAGCTCCGGCGAAAGCCCGAGCTGCATCAGCATGGGGACGAAGATGGGCGCGAGCAGCGCCCACTTGGCCGACGCCGAGCCGATCAGCAGGTTCACGAAGCCGGTGAGGAGGATGATCCCGATGATCGTCACCTGCCCGGGGAGCGCCATGGCCTGGAGCGCCCCCGCCCCTTTAAGGGCAAGGAGCGCGCCGATGTTGGAGCGGCCGAAGGCGGCGATGAACAGCGCGGCGAAGAAGGCGAGGACGATGTAATACCCCATGGTGCTCATCGCCTTGCTCATCCCCTTGATCACGTCGCGGTGGCTCTCCACCGTCCCCGCCACGTAGCCGTAGACCACGCCCGGCACCAGGAAGAGCAGGAAGATGAGCGGGACGATGGCCTGCATCAGCGGCGCCGTGGAGGCGGTCAGCGCGCCCTCCGGCGAGCGGAGCGCCGAGCCCTCCGGGAGCGACGCGAAGACCAGGACGGCGATCCCCAGGGCGAGGGCAACCAGGCTGGCCCTGAGCCCCCGCCGCTCCCGCGGCCCCAGCTCCTCGATCCGCGGGATCTCGTCCACGTTGCCGTCGATCTCCACCCGGGCGAGCCGCGGCTCGATCACCCGGTCGGTCAGGTACCAGCCCACGGCGACGATCAGGATGCTGGAGACGCCGGTGAAGAACCAGTTCGCCAGCGGGTTCACCAGGCGCTCCGGCGCGATGATCTGCGCCGCTTCCTGGGTGAGCCCGGCGAGGAGCGGGTCCAGGCTGGAGGGGACGAAGTTGGCGCTGAACCCGCCGGACACCCCGGCGAACGCCGCCGCGATCCCGGCGAGGGGGTGGCGCCCCGCCGCGTAGAAGATCACCCCGCCCAGCGGGATGACCAGGACGTAGCCCGCGTCCGCAGCGGTGTGGCTCACGATGGCGACCAGGATCAGCATCGGCGTGAGCAGCCTCACCGAGGTGAGGTTGAGCAGGCTCTTGAGCGCCGCGTTGATGAACCCGGTGTGCTCCGCGACGCCTACCCCGAGCAGCGCCACCAGCACCACGCCCAGCGGGTGGAAGCTGGTGAACGTGGTGACCATGTTGCCGAGGAACTCGGCGACGGCGGTCCCGGTGAGCAGGTTGTTCACCACCAGGGGCTCGCCGGTGCGCGGGTCGATCTCCGTGAAGCGCAGGGGGGAGAGCAGCGCGGAGAAGCCCCAGACCACCAGGAGCAGGAGGAGGAAGAGCGCCGCCGGGTCGGGGAGGGCGTTCCCCGCGCGCTCGATGGCGTTCAGGGCGCGGTCCAGCCACCGGGGCGACTCGGTCGGACGGGTGTCCGTCTGCGGCTCGGGCGTGGTCATGGGGGTCCGGTGCTGTCGGGTGGGGCCCCGGGGGACGCGCTGCGCTCGCCCGTCCGGGGGGTGGGACGCCGGGAAGATGGGTGCGGGGGCCCGATTCCGCCAGGGATGGGCCGCGCGGGCACCCGGTGCATGCACCGGGGCGTCCCGGCGATCGGAACGCCGGGAACGGATAGCGCGCCGGGCAGAAGCCGTCAAGCGCGGCGGGATCGCCCGACGGCGGATGCGTGGATCTCAAGACACGCAGGGGCGGCCCCTTTCGGGACCGCCCCTCGTTCAGCCGAGCCGACCGCCGGCCGCTACTTCACGAACAGCATGTCCCGGTAGGTGGGGAGCGGCCAGTAGTCGTCCGGGACCACCTTCTCCAGGCGGTCGGCGGCGCTGCGCACCGCGGCCATGGCCGGGACGACGTGGTCGCGCATGTGGTACGACTTGGAGTGCACGTCGTCGCCACCCAGTTCCTCGTTCTGCTCCACCAGCCGGTCCAGCGCCTCGCTGAGCTCGTCCACCAGGGCGTTCACCTTCTCCACGGTGCGCCGGAGCCCCGCGGCCTCCAGACCCAGCCCCCGCGAGCGGTCTGTGGCGGCGAGCAGGTCGTTCAGGTAGCGCACCGCGGCCGGGAGGATCATGGTCCCGGCGACGTCCGCCGTCATCTCCCCCTCGATGTTGATGGTCTTGAAGTACTGGTCCAGCGCCACCTCGTGGCGCGAGTCCAACTCGCGCGCCGAGAGCACCCCGTACTTCGAGAACAGCTCCCGGTTCTTGTCCGTGGCCAGGTGCTCCAGCGCGTCCACCGTGCTGCGCAGGTTCAGCAGGCCGCGGCGCTCCGCTTCGTGGGGCCACTCCTCGCTGTAGCCGTCGCCGTTGAAGACGATGCGCCGCACCCGCCGGATCTCGGTGGCAAGGAGCCGCCGGAGCGCGTCCTCGAAGCCGGCGCCGCCCTGCAGCTCCGCCTCCAGCGCGGTGCACATCTCGTCCAGCGACTCCGCCATGATGGTGTTGAGCACCGTGGCCGGGAAGGAGATGGACTGCGACGCACCCGGCGCGCGGAACTCGAACTTGTTCCCGGTGAAGGCGAACGGGGAGGTGCGGTTCCGGTCGCCCGCGGCCTGTGCGAGGGAGGGGAGCACCGGCGTCCCCAGCCCCAGGAGCCCCCCCTGCTTGCTGGATCTGGCGCTCCCACTCTCCATCAGCTGCTCCAGCACGTCGGTGAGCTGGTCGCCCAAGAAGACGGAGATGATCGCCGGCGGCGCCTCGTTTGCGCCCAGGCGGTGGTCGTTCCCCGCGTGGGCCACCGAGGCGCGCACCAGGTCCTGGTGCTTGTCCACCGCGCGCAGCACCGCCACGCAGAAGAAGAGGAACTGCATGTTGTCGTGCGGGTTGTCGCCCGGCTCCAGCAGGTTGGCGGCGTCCGTCCCCAGCGACCAGTTGAGATGCTTGCCGCTCCCGTTCACACCCGCGAACGGCTTCTCGTGGAGGAGGCACGCCATCCCGTACTTCCGCGCGACGCCGCGCAGCGTCAGCATCATCAGCTGCTGGTGGTCCGCCGCCAGGTTGGCGTTCTCGTAGATGGGCGCCATCTCGAACTGCCCCGGAGCCACCTCGTTGTGCCGCGTCTTCACGGGCACGCCCAGCTTGTAGAGCGCCCGCTCCACCTCCATCATGAACGCCAGCACCCGGTCGGGGATGGAGCCGAAGTAGTGGTCCTCCAGCTCCTGCCCGCGCGGCGGCTTGGCGCCGAAGAGCGTCCGCCCGGAGGTCACCAGGTCGGGCCGGCGGTAGTAGAACTCCTGGTCGATCAGGAAGAACTCCTGCTCCGGCCCCACCGTCGCGCTGACCCGCTGGACCTCCACCCCGAACAGCTTGAGCGCGCGGCGCGCCTGCTGGTCGAGCGCGCTCACCGAGCGCAGGAGGGGGATCTTGGTGTCCAGCGCGTCCCCGGTCCACGAGGCGAAGGCCGTGGGGATGGAGAGGTAGCACCCCGCCGGCGTCTCCACGATGAAGGCCGGGGAGGTGGGGTCCCAGGCCGTGTAGCCGCGCGCCTCGAAGGTGGCGCGCAGCCCGCCGGAGGGGAACGAGGAGGCGTCCGGCTCGCCCTGGATCAGCTCCCGGCCGTTGAACTCGGCGACCGCACCGCCGCCCACGTTGGGGGTGATGAAGGAGTCGTGCTTCTCCGCGGTGAGGCCGGTGAGCGGCTGGAACCAGTGCGTGAAGTGCGAGGCGCCGCGCTCCAGCGCCCACTCCTTCATGGCGATCGCCACCGCGTCGGCGTACGCCGGGTCCAGCGGGAGCCCCTGCTCCACGGTGGAGATGAGCGCCCGGTACACCTGCTTGGGCAGCCGCGAGCGCATCTCGGCCATGCCGAAGATGTTGGCGCCGAAGATCGATTCGATGTCCGTCAGTTCCGCCCTGCGGCGGTCGACGCTGGGGCCGTTCCGGGCCGTGGGGGTCCACCCGGTGGCCGCGGCCAGGGTGTCGAAGCGGGGCGAAGGCTTGGGCATGGGCGGTGGTCCCTCAGGTGCGGGGTGGCGAGTCCAGCTCCAGGCGGCTGGTCTCCTTGATGGTCGAGAGCACGATGCTGGTCTGCGTCCACTGGACTCCTTCCCAGGCCTGGATCTCGGCCAGGAGGCGCTCCAGCGAGGAGGTGTTCTCGGTGCGGACCTTGAGCAGGTGCGAGCCCTGCCCCGTAACCGAGTGGCACTCCAGGATCTCCGGGTGCACGGCGACCCGCCCCAGGAAGTCGGGGTAGTGCTGCGAGCCGCTGATCCCCACGGCCAGGAAGGCGGTGACGTCGCGCCCCAGCTTCTTGGGGTCCAGCGCGACGGTGAAGTGGCGGATGATCCCGGCCTCCTCCAGCTTGCGGAGCCGGTCGCCCACGGCGGGCCCGGAGAGCCCGACCGCGTGCGCCAGCTCCTGCTGCGAGGCGCGCCCGTTCTCCTGGAGCAGCGTGAGGAGGTGGAGGTCGATTCCGTCGATCCGAGCCAAGGGTTGTCTCCCCTCTTTAATTCCCAAGGTGAGAATCGAAAAACGCTTTCGAATGGAAAGAAAGTACTCTCCTCCCCCTGCTAGCGCAAGGGGGCCGCTCCCCGTCCCGGGAGCGGCCCCCTCGTTCGCCTGCAACCTCTTGGCCAGCAACCAGTTCGATTCCTCGGAGCGAGACCGTCTCGTGGTAACCTTCCCGTAACGCTCTCCGCGTCAGCCCGGGGCGGGGTACACGCCGATGGCGTCCAGCGGGCGCTGGCCGGGGAGGGGGAGGATCACCCCCGGGTTGAGGATCCCGGCCGGGTCGAACGCCTCCTTCACGCGGCGGAAGAGCGCCACCATCTCGGGGCCCCAGACGGTCTCCAGCACCGGGGCGCGGAGGCGCCCGTCGCCATGCTCTCCGGCCATGGTGCCGCCCAGCGATGCGACCGCTTCCGCGATCTCGTAGACGATCCCCTCCACCTGCCGCTGCCACCCCGGCGCGGCGACGTCCACCAGCGGGTTGACGTGCAGGTTGCCGTCGCCCGCGTGGCCGAAGATCACCGCGGGGAGGGCGTGCCGCTCCAGCGTGCCGCGGAGGGCGCGCACGTAGTCGGGGAGCCGCTCCACGGGGACGACGCCGTCCTCGATGAACTGCATGGAGACCCGCCCGCCCGCCCGCTCGGCGATCAGCGGCGAGGCGGCGTGCCGCAGCTGCCAGAGCCGCTCCTGCTCGGCCGGGTCGCTGGCCGCCACCACCCGGTCGGCGGTGCCCTCCAGCGCGGCGCGGAGCCCCGCCAGAGCCTCCTCCACCTCCGCCTCCGACCCGCGCTCCACCTCCACCAGGAGGACGGCCTCCAGCCCGGGACGGAGCGCATAACCGGGGTCCGCGCCGCCGCTGCGCACCAGGTCCAGGAAGGTGCGGTCAAGCATCTCGCAGGTGGCGGGGTCGTGGCGCAGCACCTCCCGCACCGCCTCGCCCGCGCGCTCCAGCGAGGTGAGCTCCAGCAGCGCGAGCGCCCGCGCCACGGGGAGCGGCGCCAGCCGCACCGTCGCGCCCACGAACAGCGCCAGGGTCCCCTCGCTCCCCACCAGCAGGTCCACGGCGTCGCCGCTCTCCAGGAACTCGCGGAGCGCGTACCCGGAGGAGTTCTTCCGCACGCGCGGCCAGCGCGCCTCGATGCGGGCGCGGTGGGGGCGGAGCTCCCGCCGGACCCGGTCCAGGATCCGGCGCAGCCGCGGCTCCTCGGGCTCCCGCCCGCGGGTCGCCTCGGCCGGGGTGCCGTCCGCCAGGACCACCCGCACCGACTCCACCCAGGGCCGCACCGCCCCGTACTTCACCGAGTGCGACCCCGCGGAGTTGTTGGCGATCATCCCGCCCAGCGTGGCGTGCGCGCCGCTGGAGGGGTCCACCGGGAATTGGAGCGCGTGCGGCGCGCAGGCGGCGTTCAGCTCGGCCAGGGTGACGCCCGGGAGGATCCGCGCGACGCGGCCCTCCGCGTCCACCTCCTCCACCGCGCGGAAGCCCGCCACCAGGTCCACCGCCACCCCCCGCCCGACGTTCCCGCCGGGCATCCCCGTCCCCGCGCCGCGGGCCACCAGCGGCGTCCGCGTCTCCGCGGCCCACCGCACCAGCGCCGCCACGTCCGCCGCGTCCTCGGGCACCGCGACGGCGTCCGGGGTCGTGCGCAGGATCCCCGACGCCGCCCCGAAGGGCGCGCGCGCCGCGTCGTCTCGGAGAAAGGCCCCGCGGAACCCCCGCGGATCGGTGCCGCCTGTCTTCATCGTACCTCTCACGTCTCGGGTGCCACCTGCCGAGCGGGCCCGTACAATCTCTCAGCGCCGCCCCGGAGCATCAACGCTTGACACCCCGGCCGCGGCCGTTCCATGATGTGGCTGCGGGAGATGGAGACGTGGGACAGTGCGGGAATGCGAAGTGCGGAACGGCAGCGAGGTGGGGAACGGAGACGAAAGCGCCCCCCGGCACGATGCCGGGGGGCGCCCAGGAAGCAGGACTCTGAACCGTCTACGCCGACGCGCAGTCCCGGCAGTAGCCGACCACCTCCACCCGGTATCCCTGCGGCTCGAACCCGTCGCCCACCTCGATGGTCGGGAGCTCGGGGACCCGCTGGTCCGCGATGTCGCGGACGATGCCGCAGCCCAGGCAGCGCGAGTGGCAGTGGTCGTCGGTGCGCGCGTCGTAGCGGGCCGAGCCGTCGCCGTAGGTGAGCTTGATGGCGAGCTCGCAGCTCACCAGCGTCTCCAGCGCCTTGTAGACTGTGGCGAGGGAGATGTCGGTGATCTGGGTGCGCACGGCGGTGAACACCTCGTCCGCGGTGGGGTGCTCCAGGCTCTGGCAGAGGAAGCGGTACACGGCGGCGCGCTGGTCGGTGTAGCGCTGCCCGCTGGCTTCCAGCGCCCCTCGCAGGACGGCGTCCGCGTCCGACGGTACGTTTCGTGAAACGGTGGACATTGCGGCCTCTTCGGCGGTTCGTCCGGACGGTCCCGTGGGTCCGGTCGTTTCCTGATCAGGAAAGTACGGAACGCGCCACATGCTGTCAACCTTCCGCGCGCATGCTGGCGGATTCCGCGTGCCGGCCGGGAGTTACACGATTTCAGGATCTCTCTCGATGCAGAGCTCGTCGATGAAAGCAATGCTTCTGCGGGGGCCGCGGCGTGCGGCGCTCCTCCTGCTGGCGCTCGCCGCCTGCGAAGACGCCGAAGGGGTGAGCGTGCAGGCGCTCCCCTCGCTGGAGCGGCCCAGCCCGGAGAAGCGCGCCGGCCTCCCCGAGGTGGCGGGGACCTGGCGCTTCGCCGGGTGGGAGCTTCCGGTCCGCGACACGGCCACGGCGGGTGAGGGGATGCTCCCCCCGGGCGCGCTGGCCGTCCAGACGCAGCGGCTGGACTCCATCGCCGGGGACTACCTCCGCGACGGGCAGCGCTTCCCGTTGGTGGGGGAGGTGCGGCGCGACGGGATCCTGTCGGTGGTGGCCTTCGGGCCGGACGGGTCGGGGAGCTACATCGCGGGGCGGGTGGTGGACGACACGCTCTGGGTGGAGCTGACCTCCCTCAGCGCGGCGGAGACCTGGTCGACCGGGGCCCGGGCGGCCCTGGTGAGGACGCCGGTGGCGCGGCCCTTCGTCCGCTACGAGGGCGGGTTCGTCCCCATCAACGTGGACTCGATCCGCGCCGACTCCGTCCGCCGGGACTCCCTGCGGCTCGCTGACTCGCTGCGGCTGGCCGATTCCGCGCGCTTCGTCCCCGTCCCGCCCGCACCGGTGCCGGGGCAGACGCAGGCGCCTGCCGTGCAGCCCCGGACGCAGGTGCCGCCCGCGCAGACGCCCACGGCCCAGCCGCC
>DASYWD010000606.1 GCA_035936415.1 Longimicrobiaceae bacterium | reverse complement strand
GGGGAGGGGAGCACGACAGCGAGTTTCCTCAACCCTCTCCCCCTTGCGGGGAGAGGGTGGCGCGCAGCGCCGGGTGAGGGGGTCTTCACCCGCGCCGCCCCCTCACCCCTCCGTGCCGATCGACTCCAGCGCCGAGCCGTCGCCCGCCTTCTTCGCCATGATCACCGCGAAGCGCCCGTCCGACTCCAGGACGACGGCCTCCACCTGGTCGAACGAGCCGGCCCCGTGCTCCCGGACCGCCGTCCTCAGCTCGTCCTCCGTGACGCGCTCGCGCAGCATGGCGTCGCGCAGAAAGCGCCCACGGAAGTAGAGGAGCGTGGGCGGCGACGTCACCGCGCGAGCGAACCGGGGAGAGCGCACCTGGATCCAGGTCATCCCGTACTGCAGCGACACGAGCAGGGCGAACGCCGCGAAGGCCTCCACCAGCGCCACGCTCCGGGCGGTCAGTACGCGGCCGAACGAAGCCCCCAGGGCCACGGTCACGAGGAAGTCGAAGGCGTTCATCCGCGCCAGCGTGCGCTTGCCCGAGACGCGCAGGAGCAGGACCAGCGCGGCGTACGCGAGCGTGCCGACCACCAGGACGCGGGCGACCGGCTCCCACCCGCCGAAGAAGAAGGTGACGCGGTCCATGGCTACCGGTCCGACCAGTCCCAGCCGTCGTTGCGCAGCAGCCCCAGCAGCTCCCTGCGCCGGTCCCGGAGGTCGTCGAGCGCCCCGGCGAACTCCGCGTCGCTCACCGTCGGGATGCCGGCCTCGCGCAGCCTGCCCAGGTCCGGGGGGGGGGGTGCCTCGTCGGCCGGATCGATGAAGGCGGACTTGAGCGTTTCGAGGTAGCTCCGCACGCCCGCGCGCGCGCCGTGCAGGACCGCGGCGTTCGGCCGGTACGGCTCCGGAACGCCGTAGCGCAGGATCGTCAGCGCCTCGTCCAGCACGACGATGCCGACCGCGGGGGACTTCGCCGGCCGCGCGCCGTGGTAGTACTGGAGAACAGGAAAGGAGAGGTACTGCTCCGTGAGCGCCCCCAGGAGGCCGGAGAAGGAGTTGAGCGGCAGGTCGAGGGTGCGGAAGCTCTCCCCGTCCCACGCGCTCGTCAGGAACTCCTCCGCCGTCTTCCCCAGCCCGGACACCTGGCCCGCGAAGGCCCGCTTGGCCACCACGGCCCCGAGCACCGCGAGGAGGTAGCTGATCACCAGGGTCGCCAGGAAGAACCCGCTCAGCGTGGTCAGCGAGGCGGCGATCTGCGCAACGCCGCCGTTGGGCACGATGTCTCCGTTCCCCATGGTGGACATGGCGTAGGCCACGAACCAGATCCGTCCCGCCCAGCCGGCCGGGACCTGGGGCTCGTTGCCGGTCACGAGCCAGCCGGGGTCGCTCGCGAAGACGAACACCCACCCGGCCCACACCATGAGGACCCAGGTGACGACCACGGTGACGATGATCGTGGGGCCGAACAGGCTGAGCGCCCCGTGGCGCCGACGGCCGACGACGGCCAGGACCCCACGCCAGGCCCAGGTGGTCAGGCGCGAGGCCAGGGGTCCCGCGCCCCCGTCCACCCACAGCGTCGTCCAGAGCGCATCCAGGAAGACCAGCAGGAGAAGGGCGATTCCGAGAACGAGCCAGGCGATCCCCAGGGTCGGTCTCCGGTGGGGGTGAACAGGGCGGACGGCCCGCCCCGACCGGAACATTCATGCCGCAGGGAGCCGGCGCGGCGACGTGATCTGGCGTCCGGGGGCGTGGGCCGGCTACTGTACGGCGTCCGTTTCGTCACCCACGGCAGCCACCTGGAGCCATGAGACAGCACCTGATCGCCGCCGGGGCGGGAGCCCTCCTCCTCTTCCTGCTCGTGGGCGGGCTGTGGGTCGGCCTGTCCCACGTCATCCCCGCCGGGCTGCCGCGCTCCATCTTCATCGTCGCGATGGGCTTCGTCTTCCTCACCGCGTACGTGTGGCTCCTCGTCGCGCGCGTGCGGGTGATCCTCAAGGGCACCCGGCACCTGCTCCGGCACGGCCTGATCGCCGTGGCGCAGGTCCTGGCGATGCTGGTCTCCTTCGGCGCCGTCTACCAGAAGGTCGGGATCATCGACAGCACGCGACCCGACTCACCCGTCGTCCACGAGTTCTGGACCAGCGTGTACTACTCCGTCGTGACCTTCACCACGCTGGGCTACGGCGATTTCTATCCGCAGGGAGTCGGGCGGGCGCTGGCGGGAATGCAGGCGCTGACGGGCTACATCATCCTGGGGGTGCTGGCCTCCGTCGCGGCCAACGTGGTCTCGCCCCACAGCCCGGCCGGTCGGGCGGACGACGGGGGAGACGACGGGGATCGGTGACCGTGCACTGAAGGCGGGCCGGTCCTCCGTCTCCCCTGCTCGCGGAGGCTCCCGGCGTGGCATTTGCGCCGGCTCGCCCCCAGCCTCGGCGCAAGGCGGAGCGCACGTCCGGAGCCCAGGAGGTGAGCGATGGCGGACTCGAGCGGGACCCCGGTGCCGGCAGGGGAGAGCTGGCCCGCCCTGCCGCTGGAGGCGTGGTCGGAGACGTACGCCACCCTCCACATGTGGACCCAGGTCGTCGGCAAGGTCCGCCTCGCCCGCGCGCCGATGGTCAACCACTGGTGGCAGGTACCCCTCTACGTCACCGTGCGGGGGCTGACCACCTCCCCGATCCCGGACGGCGGGCGCACCTTTCAGATCGACCTCGACTTCCTGGACCACCAACTCCACCTGCAGACCAGCGACGGGCAGGAGCGCCGGATCGCGCTGCGCTCCCGCCCCGTGGCCGCGTTCTACCGCGAGGTCATGGACGCGCTCGGCGCGCTGGGGGTGGAGGTGGAGATCTGGACCGGCCCCGTGGAGATCGAGGATCCGATCCCCTTCGACGAAGACCGGGAGCACGCCACCTACGACCCCGAGCACGCGCAGCGGTTCTGGCGGGTGCTCGTCGCGGCGGACCGGGTGATGACGGAGTTCCGCTCCCGCTTCGTGGGGAAGTGCAGTCCCGTGCACTTCTTCTGGGGCAGCTTCGACCTGGCGGTCACCCGCTTCTCGGGCCGCCGGGCGCCCCCGCACCCGGGCGGGATCCCGAACCTGGCGGACTGGGTGACGCGGGAGGCGTACTCGCGCGAATGCAGCAGCTGCGGCTTCTGGCCCGGCAGCGGCCCGGTGAAGGCCCCCGCCTTCTACGCGTACGCCTACCCCGCGCCGGAGGGGTTTGCGAAGCATCCCGTCCGCCCGCCCCAGGCGTTCTACAGCGAGGAGATGCAGGAATTCATCCTGCTCTACGAAGACGTGCGGCAGGCGGACGATCCCGAGCGGATGCTGCTGGACTTCTTCCAGAGCACGTACGACGCGACCGCCGAGCTGGGCCGGTGGGACCGGGAGGAGCTGGAAGAGGACTACCCCGCGCCCGGCTCGCACCCTGGAGCGGGGCGCGCCGCCGCCTTCCCGGAGCACGAGGCCGATGACCCCGCCTCGGGCACGGCGTAGCTCCCCGCCAGCCGCGCAGCGTTGTCCTCAGGGGGGGGCAGGTGTAGCTTGTCCTGACCCGCAAGGATCACCCCGTCCGGAGGTCCGCCCCATGCCTCGTCGTCTCCCCCTGCTCGTCCTGCTGGCCTCCCTCGCCGCCTGCGGGGGCCCCGTCCCCCCTGCGGCGACCGCTCCCACCGCGCTCCCGTCCCCCGGCGACGCGCCGGCCGGCACCGGAGTCCGCGTGCTGAACGTCGCGACGGCCGATGTGCCCGCGGCGGGGACGGTCGCCACGACGGTGCTCCACGAGAGCCCCACCCTGGTCTCCCGCATCATGCGGATCGCGCCCGGGGGCGAGATCGCGGAGCACCACCACCCGGGCCACGACGAGACGTTCTTCGTGCACCGGGGCGCCATGACCGTCGTGCTGAACGGCCGGGAGCACACCGCGCGGGCCGGCGACGTGGTGCACATCCCGGCGGGCACCGTGATCGTGGGGCGCAACCCGGGGGCCGAAGAGGCGGTCGTGGTGGTGGCGTTCGCGGCGAACGGGCGGGGCGGTCCGCTCACCGTCCCGGGAGCCCCGCACCACTGATCGCGCCGACGTCGTATCCTCACTCCATACACGGACGGACCCACATGAAACTCGGACGCTCGGCGGTGGGGGGGGGTCGTGCACACCGGGCGGCGGCCGGTCCGGGCGCGGTCCCAGCCGCCATCCTCGCCCTCGCCGCCCTCTGCCTTCCGGGCCGCCTGGAAGCCCAGGGCGACATCCGCGGCACCATCCACGCGCCGCCCGGCGAGACCGTCCAGGGCGCGATGGTGATCGCCTGCCACGTGGTCGACGCACGCTGCAGCGACCGGTCGCCGCAGTCGAAAGCGGTGCGGGTCGACACGCGCGGAGCGAGTGCCTCCTTCGTGATCCGCGGCCTCGCGCCCGGTGAGTACATGGTGATCGGGCTCGCCGACCGCAACCAGAACGGCCGGGAGGACGAGGGCGACTGGGCGGGACACCATGCGAAGGGGGACGGGACTCCCGCGTGGGTGACGCCTCCGGCCACGGGCGTCACCGTCCGGCTCGCCGTCGACGGGGCGGTGGTGGCCGCACCCGCACGTCCCCCCTCGC
>DASYWD010000605.1 GCA_035936415.1 Longimicrobiaceae bacterium | reverse complement strand
GCGACGGGCGGCGGGTGCTGCTGGAGCTGGCGGAGCGCCCGTCCGGCGGGGAGGAGGAGGGCGTCCGGGGCTTCGCGCGCGACGTCACCGGCGCGCGCGAGCGCGAGGAGCAGCTCCTCCACGGGGCGCTGCACGACCCGCTCACCGGGCTCGCCAACCGCGCCGTCTTCCTGGACCGGCTGGGGCACGCCGCCCGGCGCGGCGAGCGGCGACCGGACGAACGGGTGGCGGTGCTCCTGCTGGACCTGGACCACTTCGGGCTGGTGAACGACGGGATGGGGCGCGAGCTGGGCGACGCCCTGCTGGTGGAGGTGGGCCGGCGGCTGCGGCGCTGCATCCGCCCGGGGGACACGCTCTGCCGCCTGCGCGGGGACGAGTTCGGGCTCCTGCTGGAGGGGCTCCCCGGCGCCGAGGGGGCGCTCTGCGTCGCGGAGCGGGTGCAGCGCTCCCTCGCCTCGCCCTTCCGCCTCCGCTCCCACGAGCTGCGGATCGGCGCGAGCGTGGGGATCGCGGTGAGCCCGTCCGGGGCGGCGGAGCCGGAGGAGCTGCTCCGCGACGCCGCCACCGCGCTCGGGGTGGTGCGCGGCCGGGGCGGGGGCGGGATCGAGGTGTTCGGGAGCGAGGTCCAGGCGGGCGCCCGCTCGCGAGGCGAGCTGGATGCGGAGCTGCGGCGCGCCGTGGAGCGCAACGAGCTGGCGCTGGTCTACCAGCCGGTGGTGTCGCTCCGGACGGGGGAGATCTCCGGCTTCGAGGCGCTGGTCCGCTGGCGCCACCCGGAGCGCGGCCTCGTGCACCCGGCGGAGTTCCTCCCGCTGGCCGAGGAGACGGGGGCCATCCTGGCGGTGGACCGCTGGGTGCTCCGCGAGGCCTGCCGGCAGCTGCGGAGCTGGCAGCAGGAGTTCCCGGACCGGGAGTGCCGGATCAGCGTCAACCTGTCCGGCCGCCAGCTCGCCTCGCCGGACACCGCGGAGCGGATCCGGGGGGTGCTGGAGGAGTGCGGGCTCTCCCCGCCCTCGCTGGAGGTGGAGGTGGGCGAGAGCGCGCTGGCGGATGGGTCGGAGCTTTCCACCGCGGTGCTCCGGCGCATCCAGGCGCTCGGGGTGCAGATCCAGGTCGACCACTTCGGGAGCGGGAGCGCCTCGCTCACGCGGCTGCACCGGGTCCCGGCCCGGACGCTCAAGATCGACCCGTCGCGCCTGGATGGAGACGAGGTCGTCCGCGCGGCCGTGAGCATGGCGCACAGCCTGGACCGCGTGGTGGTGGCGGAGGGGATCGAGACCAGCGAGCAGCTGGACCGCCTGCGCGCCATGGACTTCGACTATGGCCAGGGCTACCTCTTCTCCGAGCCCGTGGACGGTGAGCTGGCCGGGCTGCTGCTGAGCCGGAGGCTCCCGCTCTGAGCGCCGGGGCGGGGAGCGTACCGCTTGCGCGCTTTCGGGGGCGAGCGCAGATTGCAGCCTCCCCCCCAACGCCCCGGACCGACGACATGATCAATCCCACACGCCTTCGTCTCCTCAAGCAGGAAGTCGAGTGCATGAGCCGCTTCGGGCTCACGATCATCGACGAGCTGGAGGACTCGCTCGGCACGCCCGCCCAGAGCGAGGCACCGATCCTGGTGCAGGAGATCATCTCCATCGCGGTGAAGATCTCGTACCTCCTCTGGCGCTTCGGGCGGCGCGTCACCGACAAGCACGGGCAGGCCGAGGCCGACCACCTGTCGCAGCGGCTGGGCCTCTCGGACGCCTCGGCCGTCTCCCCGGCGAACCTCTCCCGCCTCACCGAGCTGCTGGCCGCCTCCACCGAGGAGCTGCAGCGTGCGGTGAACCCGGAGCTGCTGACCGTGACGGTGCAGGGCGTCACCTACCCGCTGCGCCCCATCCTCACCGCGCTGCGCGACCTGCACGAGGAGCTCAGCGCGGACCTGGCCCGGCCCCGCGCCGCCGACGGCCCGGCCGTGGAGGCCTGACGCGCGGCACGCCGGTCCGGCAACGGAAGCGGGGGGGGGGGGGGGGGGGGGGGGG
>DASYWD010000604.1 GCA_035936415.1 Longimicrobiaceae bacterium | reverse complement strand
GTCCGGGGGTGCTGGCCCGGCCGGCGGGCGCCGGGTGAATGCCCCCGGTTCTCCAAGCTATTGTGGCTCATTTGCTTACAATGTGGCTTGACGTATGCGCATAGGTCTGCTAGCATTCTGCGCTCTCCAGGGAGCGGTTTTTCTCCTCCCCTGAAGGCAGGTAGCCCCGACGACGGCGTAGACCGGGCACCCGTGTCTACCACCCCCTTCCCAGCCGGCGCGGTCCCGCGCCCGCCGACCCACCACGACGCTCCAGGGCCGAGATCTTCCCGTGACCGATTCGCGTGATGCGCAGGTGTCCCTTCCGGCGGAGGGGTCGCATCCTTCCCGTCCGTCCACGCTCGGCGACCTGATCGGGGGGTTCGCCGCGAGCACCCCGTCGCACGCCGCGCTGGTGTTCCTGGAGAACGGCGAGGGCCCGGGGGCCGAGCTGACGTATGCCGAGCTGCACCGGCGCGCCGCGGCGCTGGCCGGGGAGCTGGAGCGGCGGGGGCTGCGCGGGGAGCGCGTGCTCCTCCTCCTCCCCTCCGGGCTGGACTACGTGGTGTCGTTCGTGGGGTGCCTGTACGCCGGGGTCGTCGCCGTCCCCGTGTACCCGCCGCGCAACAACTGGCACGCGGAGCGGGTCGGCGTCATCGCGCACGACGCGGGCGCGAAGGCCACCCTCACCCTCGCCTCGCTGCTCACGGAGGTGCGGAGCCGCCTCGCCGCGGCGGGCTCGGAGGCGGTGGAGGCCCTCATCGCCGCGGACGAGGTGGACTTCGACCAGCCGGGGTTCGTGGACGACACGATCCGGCCCGGCGACCTCGCCTACCTGCAGTACACCTCCGGCTCCACGGGGAACCCCAAGGGGGTCATGGTCCGCCACGGCGACCTCCTCGGCAACTGCGCGCTGCACGCCGCGGGGGTGGGGCTCACGGGCGGCGAGACGCAGGTCTCCTGGCTCCCCATCTTCCACGACATGGGGCTGGTGGAGGGGATCACCATGCCGCTGACGCTGGGGGGCACGGCGGTGTTCATGCCGCCCACGGCGTTCGTGCAGAAGCCGGTCCGCTGGCTGCGCGCCATCAGCCGCTACCGCGGCGTGTTCAGCGGCGGACCCAACTTCGCCTACGAGCTGTGCGCCACGAAGGTGAGCGATGCCGAGGCCGCCGAGCTGGACCTCTCCTGCTGGCGCGGCGCCCTGAACGGCGCGGAGCCCATCTCCCCGCGCACCCTCCGCCGCTTCGCCGAGAAGTTCGCCGTGAGCGGCTTCCGCCCCGACGCGCTCATCAGCGCGTACGGGCTGGCCGAGGCCACGCTGGTGGTGAGCTGCGGCCGCTTCGGCGAGCCCTCCCCCACGCTTCACGTGGAGAAGCGCGCGCTGGAGCAGGGCCGCATCGTCGTGGGCGCGGAGGACGGCGCAGGCAGCCAGCCGCTCGTGAGCAGCGGCCGGATCCGCCCGGAGTTCGAGGTGCGCATCGTGGACGCGGAGACCGGCCTTCCGTGCGCGCCGGACGAGGTGGGCGAGATCTGGATCTCGGGCGGGAGCGTCTGCGCGGGGTACTGGCGGCACGCCGAGGCCACCGAGGAGACCTTCGGCGCCACGCTCCCGGACCGCCCGGGCCGGCGCTACCTGCGCACCGGCGACCTGGGCTTCGCGCGTGACGGCGAGCTGTACGTCACCGGCCGCGTCAAGGACCTGATCATCATCCGCGGCGCCAACCACTACCCGCAGGACCTGGAGCGCACCGCCGAGACCGCCCACCCCGCACTGCGCCGCGGCGGGTGGGCCGCCGCCTTCACCCTGGAGGAGGGCGAGGGGGACCCGCGGCTGGTGGTGGTGCACGAGGTGGAGCGCACCGAGCGCAAGAAGGTGGACCCGGCGGAGGCCGGCCTCGCCATCATGCGGGCCGTGACGGAGCAGCACGGGATCGACGTGGACCTGGTGGTGCTGGTGGAGCCGGCGGGGGTGCCCAAGACCTCCAGCGGGAAGATCCAGCGCCGGGCCTGCCGCAGGCTCCTCCTGGGCGGCGGGCTGCGCGAGGTGGGCCGCTGGGAGCGCCCCCGCGCCGCCGCGGAGGCGGCGCCCACCTCCGCCGGCGTCCCGGGC
>DASYWD010000603.1 GCA_035936415.1 Longimicrobiaceae bacterium | reverse complement strand
CCCCCACCCGGCGCGAGCCCGCGGACCAGCCGCAGACGCCGGGGGAGCCCGGGGTGGAGGCCGCCCGGATCCCGCCCCCGCCGCCGCCGCCCCCCGGCCGCGCGGAGCAGATCGCCGGCTACACGGTGCTGGGGCTGATGGCCTGGCTCCTCGTCAACTTCACGGGCATCCTGTAGCCGCAGCCGGCCGGGAAGGTAACACCGCCGCCGGGCCGGCGCCCGCTTCCACCGCCGAGGAGGAGACCGATGATTCCCGTCGAGCCTGTTCACGTCGCGGAGCGGTTCGGGCCGCTGCACGCCGAGCTGATCGCCCTCCTCTCCAGCCTCTCCGACGAGGAGTGGCGGCGTCCGACGGCGGCGCCGCTCTGGACGGTCAAGGACGTAGCCGCGCACCTGCTGGACGGGGACGTGCGGCAGCTCTCCTTCCGACGCGACGGGATGCCGCCGCCTCCGCCGGACCGGCCCATCGACGGCTACCGCGGCTTCGTTGCCTTCCTGGACCACATCAACGCGGTGTGGGTGGACGCGGCGCGCCGCATCAGTCCGCGGCTGCTGGTGGAGCTGCACGGCTTCACCGGGCCGGAGGTCGCCCGCCTGTTCGAGGGGCTGGACCCGCGCGGGCCCGCGCTCTTCCCGGTCGCGTGGGCGGGCGAGGAGACGTCCGCGAACTGGATGGACACGGCGCGCGAGTACACCGAGCGCTGGCACCACCAGCAGCAGATCCGCGATGCCGTGGGGCGGGCGCCGCTCACCGGACGCGAGTGGCTCCACCCGGTGCTCGACACCTTCGTGCGCGCGCTCCCGCACGCGTACCGCGACGTGGACGCGCCGGAGGGCACGGCGGTGCTCTTCGCCGTCACGGGCGAGGCGGGGGACGAATGGACGCTCCTGCGGGAGGGCGGCCGCTGGACCCTCCACGCCGGGGCTGCCCCGCGCCCGGACGCCACCGTCACGGCGGACGCGGATGCGGCGTGGCGTCTGTTCACGAAGGGTCTGTCACGCGAGGCGGCGGAGGAGCGGGTCCGGATCGAGGGGGAGCGGCGGCTCGGCGAGCCGGTGCTGGGCGCCCTCGCCATCATGGGGTGAGGGATCTGCCGGAACGCACGTCCTCGATCACACTCCGACACGGATCAACCGCGTTACGAGCGGCTACCAGGCGACCAATGCGAGGCCGTCGATCTCGCGGAAGTGAGAGTCACGGGTGGCCACTGTGAGGGCGTACTGTCTCGCCAGGGAGGCGATCCAGATGTCGTTCTCCGGGAGTGGGCGGCCTCTGGCGCGCAGCGCGTCCCTGATCTCACCGTAGTGCCGTGCCGTCTGCAGGTCGCAGGGGAGCACGGCGGCAGCGGACGCAAAGGCTTCGACCTGGGCCAGATTGGCCTCACGACGGTTCGAGCGCTGCGCTCCATAGAAGAGTTCGCCGAGCGCAATGGCCGGTACGAACACCTCATCGGCCGCAGCGAGCAAATGCTGGACGGCAGAGCCGTCGGTGAAGAGATCGACGATGACGCTGGTGTCGAGGAGCAGTCTACCACCCATTCGGATCGACGCGCTCGCAATCTTCCTCCACGGCCCGCGCGATTGCACGAAGATCATCCGCCGGGATGGTGCCGCTGAAGCGCAGCAGTGCCTTGCCGGGGACTCCCCTTCGTGGTGCCTCGCTGAGTGCGCGGGCATACTCCAGCACCTGACGTTGTTGCTCGGGGCCAAGCACGGCGAGCCGCTCGTGGATTTCGCGTTCCAGTGCAGCCATTTCTCCTCCGCCTCTCGTCCGGGTGCTTCAGTCGACGCCGATGGAAAACTAGTGGGTCCGCCCATGGCCCGGAACGGCCTTCCAGCACGATGGATGCCGGCCGATAACTCGACGGTCCTGGGGACGCCGACGCCGGACCCACCCGAACGGCTCTACGGCCGCAGCCGCACCCCCACCTCGGCGCGCAGGTGCGACACGCCCCCGGGGTCGCCCACCGGGTAGGCCGTGTAGCCCACCCCGGGCAGCAGCATGACGTGCCTCCCCAGCCGGACCTCCGCGCCGACGCCGCTCTCCAGCCCCACCCCCGTGGTCCCGTCGTCCAGCCCGCCGCCGCCGGACCGGAGGTGCGTCTCCGCCTCGTGGAAGACGATCCCGCCGCGGAACCAGAGCGGCACCCCGCCCACCGGCCGCCTCGTCAGCACGCCCAGGTCGATCCCGGAGTCCACCCGGTCCGCGTCGCGCCCCTCCTGCTCCACCGGGAACACCGTGCGGCTGTAGCCGGCGTACACGACCAGCCCCGGGCGCACCTCGTAGCCCGCGTCCACCCCGAAGCCCACCCCGGTCTCCAGCCCCGCGCCGCGGTCTCCCACGGGCGCCGCGGCCAGGACACGCCCGCCGAGGGAGAGCGCGGACGCTCCGCCCTGCGCCTGCGCGCTCCCGGCGCACGCCAGCAGGGCGCATCCACAGAGCGCGGCGGTCCACCGGCTACGCAGCATCGGCACCTCCGTCCAGTACGTGAGCGATCCACTCCTCCAGGTACTCCGTGCTCCCGGGGAGGAGGGGGATGGCTCCCACGCCGAGCGTGTCCAGGGAGCGCCAGAGGCGGCTCGCACAGAACGCGCCGTGCTCCGCCTCCCGGAAGGGGAAGAGCGCCGCCGCGCGCGTGACCAGCCGCTCGGGGCCGTCCCTCCCGCCCGGCCGCACGATGGCGTCGCGGTAGCGGTGCAGCACGTTCAGCGCGTCCTCCGGCGGGCCGGGGGAGCCGTAGCGCGCCACGTACTCCGCCGCGGCGGTGATCCGGTACTTGGCGTCCAGCACCACGCGCGTCGCCGCGCCGTCCGGCCGGCGCACCTCCAGGAGCAGGTCCGGCTGCTGGGGGACCAGCAGCGGCGCCCCGCCGAAGCGCGGGTTGTAGGTGAGCACGGCGCGCCCGCCGTCCGGCAGCGGAAAGGCCAGCGAGTGCTCGCGGCCGCGCCGCAGGAGCACCCGCAGGCCGCGCTCCTCCACGGCGAGGAGGTCGCGGGCGCGGAGCGGGCTCGCCGTCCGCGCGGCCAGGACGCGCGCCAGCGCCAGGAAGCACCAGTACTCGTAGAGCACGCCCAGGTCCTTGACCGCCAGCCGCACCGGGCCGCCCTCCAGGCTGAGCCCGAGCCGCAGGAGGAGGCAGGCGCGGTGCGCCTCGCGGTACCCGGGGGCGAGGGTGAGCTGCGGGGAGGCCAGGCCCGGCGGGGGATCTCCCGCCGCCGCGGCGAGCGGCTC
>DASYWD010000602.1 GCA_035936415.1 Longimicrobiaceae bacterium | reverse complement strand
CGCGGCGGGGTAGGAGCGGAGCGCGTGCACCATGGCCCAGCGCGCGACCGGCGCCACCAGCAGCGGGGCCATGGCGGGCGCGTACACCAGCCCCGTCCACTTCCCCAGGAGCAGCAGGGCGAGCCCCGCCCCCCCGAAGGTCCCCAGCCGGGGGTCCTTGAGGATCGCCAGGCGCCGCTCGCGCGTGGCCTGCGCATCCCCGGCGGCCGGCGCGAACGCCGCGTCGCAGCAGTCCGCCCAGCCGTCCAGGTGCAGCGCGCCGGTCACCAGCACCCACGCGGCCAGGGCCAGCGTCGCCAGGGGGAGGGGCGGGAGGGGGAGGAGGAGCACCGCCGCGGGCACCGCGCCCACCAGCAGCCCCACGAGCGGGTAGAACGCCGTCGCCGCCCGCAGCTCCTCCGCCGACGCCTCCCCGCGCAGCGGAACGCGCACCGCGGTGAGCGTCGCCGTGGCGAGGAGGAGCGGGCGGAAGGAGAGCGGCACGCGGTATCGCATCCGGAAAGAATGGGGGTGGACGCGGGGTGCGTCCACCCCCGGACGAGCCATGGCCGGAGCCTACGGGAGGAAGGTGAAGGCCAGGCCGAAGGGGCAGATCCCGGTGGACGTCTGCTGCTCGACCTGGAAGGTGCTCCCCAGGCGGTACAGGGTCCCCGGATCCTTGCAGCTGCCGGGGTTCAGGGTGTGGAGCCGGCCGGCGAAGTCGAACCCGATCCCGGACACGGGGGGCTTTCCGCCGGGGACGATGGGGTTCAGCCCGCGGAAGAGCCGAGTGGCGGGGTCCCAGACCCGGACGCCCTCGCCGTACACCCCCACGTGCACCAGGCCGTCGCGCCCCACGGCGACGCTCCCGGGGAAGTTGCCGAAGCCGGGGTGGTGGCTCGTCTCACGCCGCGTGTTCACGTCGACCACCGAGAGGGAGCCGTTGTTGCCGCCGAACGAGCCGGAGTTGACCACGTACAGCTGCCCGCCGGGACCGAAGGCCGCCGCCCCGGGGTTGAGGCCGCTCAGCTGGATCGTCGCGACGGTCTTGAGCGTCCCGTCGATGACGCTGATGGAGCCGGGGCGGACCGGTACGAACTTCTCCAGCTCAGCGTTGAGCACGTAGGCGCGTCCCTCGGAGGCCACGATCGCCTGCGGGAAGGTGCCCACCGGGATCTGCGCGCCGGCCGTCCCCCGGCGGGTGTTCACCGGGGTCACGCTGTTCAGGTTGGAGTTCGCCACCAGCGCGATGCTGTCGTTCAGGAAGGCCACTCCGGTGGCGCCGGAGCCCGCGGGGAGGGCGACAGTGTGGACCACCTTGCGCTGGCCGAGGTCCACCACCGCGGCGAACGGGAAGGTGCCGAGCGGGACCACGGCGGTCCCCCCGTTCACGGCGACCGTGAGGGGGCTCCCCTCGGCGCCGACCCCGATGGTGAACCGCCCCGCGGGGTCGTCCACCGGGACCACGGTGAGGGAGCGCTCGCTGCTGTTCACCACGACGGCGACCTCGGTGCCGGCGGGCCGCCTCGGCTCGGTGGGGCCGTTGTCGCACGACGCCAGCGCGAGGATGGGCGCGAGGAGGAGCGCCGCGGGGCGGCGAAGGGTCCGGAAGAGCGGGTGATTCACGGAAAGGTACCTCAACAAAGGGTTCAGGGTCGATCCGCCCGGCGGGCACGAAGCTCCAGGCGGATCCGGCGTCCGGCTTCGGGGAAGCCGAAGATGAGCGACTCCTTCTCGTCCAGGAGCCGGTCTACGTGCAGCGCGGCGGCGAGCGCGGCCGGGCCGGCCCGCCATTCCCGCGCCAGGTCCAGGTCCACGGTCCAGAAGCGGGGGAGGGCGTTGACGGCCGCGGGGCCCGGGTAGCGGGTGCCGGTCAGGAGCGCTCCCGCCGCCGCCCGCCAGGGGCCGGGCGTCCACTCCGCCCGGAGCTGCGCGGAGTGCCGCGGGCGATACGCCACCTGGACGGGGTCGCCCTCGCGGTCGTAGGTGACCGCCGCCAGCGCGTAGGACCCGGTCACCCGGAGCGCGCGGTCGGGCCAGGCCGCCGCGATCCACGCTTCCGCCCCGCGGCGCTTCACGTCGGTGTTCCGGGGGCTCCACACGAAGCGGAAGTCGGGAAGCCACACGATCATCCCCTTCACGTCGCCCGTGAACGCCCGCGCGCCGACGTCCAGGGAGAGCCCCGGTGCGGAGCGCGAAAGGGCTGCGCCCGCCTCCCACTCGGAGGGGATGCGCTCCGGCTGGAGGTCCGGGTTGGGCGCGACCGCGACCCCCTCGCGGAAGAACTGGTCGCCCAGCGAGGGCGGGCTGAAGCCGCTGCGGTGGGCGAGGTGCACGGTCAGGGGGCCGGCCCCGTAGCGCCCGGCCAGCGAATGGCTGGGGTACCACCGCCCGGCCACGTCGTCCCGGTCCGCCCGCAGGTTGGCGGTGAGCTCCAGGTCGCGGGGCCCCAGCTCCACGCCCGCCGTGGCGTGCGCGAAGGCGCCGACGTCGGTCCGGGTGCGCGGGGCGTGCTCGCCCAGGCTCCCGCTGTTCACGTGCTGCACGAGCCCCTCGGCCCCGGCGCCGTATCCGCGGAGCCACCGGGAGGCCGGGATCCGCTCCGCCCCGGTGCGCAGCTCCAGCGAGCGGACGCGGGTGGTCTCGTCGTAGGGGAGGCCGAACGGGGGGGCGGGATCCGCGTACCGCACCGCCTGGGCGACCGCGCTGAGCGAGGCGCCGACGGAGTACGCCGCCTCGCTCCGGCGCCAGGCGAGGGAGCCGCGGGTGCGGTCCAGCTCCTGCCGAGCCCGTACCGAAGGCGCGTACCCCTTGCCCGGGAGGCCGCGCTCCAGCCCCTCGGCTCCCAGGCGCAGACGGAGCTCCCCGCCCGCCGCGGCCGCCTGGGCGGCGCCGAAGCCGCTCCACTCCGCCAGGTCCGCGTTGGCGCGGCGCTCGGGGGTGGGGTCGAGCCCCCGGACCCGCGGGTAGTCGAAGGCGCCCTCCAGGGAGCGGGCGTGCCCGCCCACGCTCCACCCCAGCGCCCGCCCCGCCCTCCCCACCTC
>DASYWD010000601.1 GCA_035936415.1 Longimicrobiaceae bacterium | reverse complement strand
CCGCCGTGGTAGAGCCCGCGCCCGGCGATCCGGGCGATGCCGCGGAGCGTGACGGCGGCGTGGCGGAGGCGCTGGCGCCGGAGTTCGAGGCGCTGGAGAACGAGGCGGCCCGCGAGGAGCTGCGGGGCGGCGGCGACACCGCCCCCGCGGACTCCCCGGACGGGGAGGCCGGCCCTGCCGCCGCCGCAGAGGTGCAGGAGGTGATCGTGGGGATGAACGACAGCTGGGTCAACGGCGACCTGGACGCGCACCTCGCCCACTACGCCGACCGGGTGGACTTCTACACCGCCGACGACGCGCCCCGCAGCCGGATCCGCACCGAGCGGCAGCGCGACCTGCGCACCTTCAACCGCGACCGGCGGATCCGCGTCGTCCGCCAGGCGATCACCTTCCCGGAGCCGGGGCGCGCCGTGGCGCTGGTGGACAAGGAGTGGGACTTCGAGGGCGACCGGCTGCGCCGCAGCGGGGCGGGGAGACAGGAGCTGGTGCTGGAGCGCCGCGGAGATCGCTGGGTGGTCGTGTCCGAGAAGATGCAGGAGACGTATCGGTCGCGGCAGGAGCGGGTGTAGGCCGGGACTCCTGCGCGTGGCGGTCGGGGGCGGGGGTAGTCTCCGGAAGAAGTGAACTCGCTGCGCTCAAACATCCACTTCTTCCTCCGACCACCCCCACCCCCTCCCTGTCACCCCCTGCGCGGAGGCGCCGAACTGCGGTTGCCGCGAGGGCCATGCGTGTCCTCACCCCTTCCCCTTCCCGCGGCTCTTCTCCCCACCCCGTCCTTTCCCCCTGCCGTGCCCGTCGTCGCGACCTTTCGATTCATCGCGACCTTTCGATTCATCGCGTCCCTTCGACTCGTCGCGACCTTTCGCCTCGTCGCGTCCCTTCGATTCGTCTCTGCCTCTCGACTCCTCGCGGTCTGCGCGCTCGGTCCGTCTGCGGGGGGGCGCCGTCGCGCCCGCGCGGGCCGAGCGGTCGTCCTCCGCGACTTCACCGGCTCCCGCCTGGCGGAGCGCCAGCGCCCTGGGCCCAACGATGCGGCTCGCCAGCAGATAGCCGCCCTCCGTCTGCCCGGTCACGCGGACAGAATCGCCGCGCTCCAGCTCGCGCGCGGGGACCGGGTCGCCGTCCGAGGTTGTCGTCTCGGTGAGCGGGCCGACCACCACGCGCAGGTCCGGGAGGCTCCGGTCGGCGGGGCGCACCAGGAACGCGTCGCCGTCCGGGGCCGCGGCGAGCACCACCCCGTCCGCGTCCACGCGCGGCGGGAGCGGCCGGGCGGCGTAGCGCAGCCCGTTCACCACCACCGTCTCCGCGCCCTCCAGCGCCACGGACCCGGGGAAGGCGAGCCCGCTCTCCCGGTCGATGCGGATCGCCCGCAGCTCCACCGCCCCAGCCTCCGGCACCCCGCTCAGCTCCATCCGCGCGACGGCGTCGCCTCCCCGCCCGAAGCGCAGCGTCGCCTCCCCCGGCGCGATCTCCTCCAGCGCGAAGGCTCCGCCCACCACCGGCACGCGGGCGGAGGAGCCCTGCTCGCGGACGTGGACGGTGTCGGAGCCTTCCGGGAGCTGGCCCTCGCGGAAGGCTCCGCGGACCGAAGCGGTGCCGCCCTCGCCTCCGCCGCAGGCGACGAGGAGGAGGAGGGCGGGAGCGGGGAGGAGGGGTCTCGTGGTCATGCCGGCGCGAGGGGCAGGGACCGTGCCCGGATCGTTGCGGGACGAGCAGGCGTCCGGGCCCACGCTCAACAGCAGCGATCCTGCTGCTGGACCGGCGGGCAGGGCACAGTCCCGTACGAGCAGAAGACGCAGCAGTCTCCCGCCCTGGGGCGCAGGAGCCGGCCGCACGCGGTGCACTCGTAGAAGAACTGGCACGCGTCGGTCGGCATGGCTTCCTCCCGCTCCGCCCCGCAGGAGGGGCAGCGGATCACGGAGGCGAGGGTCACGGGCTCGTTCATGTACTCGGGTCCAGCAAGAATCGTAGCTCGCCGCCGCAGTACCTGCGCGCACGGCCCGCGGGGCTCAGGGCCCCGCCGCCCGGTCCCGGAGAAGAGCCTCGAACTCGCGCAGCGCGTTCCAGTAGGCGTCCCGCGCCACCCAGGCGAGGTCGTTGTGGCCCGCCCCGCCCACCCACAGGAACCGCTTCGGCTCCGCCGCGGCTTCGTAGAGCTGCTTCCCGTGCGAGAACGGGATCACCTCGTCGTCGGTCCCGTGGATCACCAGCACGGGGGAGCGCACGCGCCGGACGTTCTTCAGGTTGGGGAACCGGTCGAAGGGGAGCAGCGGCACGCGCGTGACCACGCGGAAGATGCTCGTGAAGCCGCTTTCGATCACCAGGCCGGCGACCGGCTCGCGCGCCGCCAGGTCCGTCGCCGGACCGGAGCCGACGGAGCGCCCGTACAGGACGATGCGGCTCGGCGGAATCCCGAGATCCTCCGTCGCGTAGCGGTAGACCGCCGCCAGGTCCCGGTAGGCTCCCTCCGTGCTGGGCGGCGCGCCTGTGCTCGCGCCGTAGCCGCGGTAGTCGTAGCCGAGCACGGAGAACCCCGCCTCGTGCAGCTCCTGGAGGACCGGCGCGAGGTGCCCCAGGTCCTCCGCGTTCCCGTGGCTGTAGAGGATCGTGAAGGCGCTCGCGGGGTTCGGGAGGTGGAGCACGGCGATCCGGACCCCGCCATCCGCGGGGACGAGCGTGACGGGGAGCTCCCGCGCGGAGTAGGACGCCGCGGGCGGGAGGAAGATCTGCCGGTCCGCCGTGAAGTAGGCGAAGGCGGCCAGCGCGAGGTAGGTGAGCCCCGCGAGCAGGAGGATCGTCTTGAGCAAGGGCGGTCTTCGTGACAGGACCGGGCGCCCCCGGCACCGCGGGCCGGCGCGTTACTCCGGCGGGAGCGCCTCCAGCCGGTGCAGCATCCCCACCATCCGCCCGCGCACCCGCTCCATCAGCTCCTCCGACGTCTCTCCCGGCACCAGCGTCACCGGCTCGCCGAAGTGCACGTGGATGGTGCGCGGGTGCACCCGCCAGTCGTCCGGGCGCAGGATGTCGAAGCTCCCCACCACCACCGTGGGCACGATGGGCACCTGCGCCTCCACCGCCAGGGTGAAGGCGCCCTTCTTGAACGGCTGCAGCCGCCCCGTTCGCGAGCGCGTCCCCTCCGGATAGATGATGACCGCGCTGTTCCGGGCCCGGATCTCCGCCCCCGCGTGGCGCAGGCTCTCGATGGCCCTCTGGCGGTTGGAGCGGTCTATGGAGATGTGCCCCGCCGTCTTCCACGCCCTCCCGAAGAGGGGGATCCGCTCCAGCTCCTTCTTGGCGACGAAGTGGAAGGGCACCGGGAGGATCCCGGCGATGGCGAAGATGTCGTACCAGGAAACGTGGTTGGAGACGATCACCTGCGGGCCGTGGCGCACGTTCTCCAGCCCGTGCGCCACCACCGGCGTATTGCTGGCGCTGAGGATCGCGCGCGCCCACCCCCGCGTGAGGCGGATGTAGAACTCCACCCGCGGCTTGAAGTAGGCGTCCACGATGGCGATGCTGCCGAACCACACCGTGGCCCAGATGATGGTGGCGTACACCCACAACGTACGGATCACGCCCCCTCCCGGAAGTGCTGGAAGGCTTCGACCCCCAGGGCGCTGCGGTGTCCCTCCGCGTCCACCCACCACACGCCGTCCCCGCCGCCCACGCGCCCGACGCAACTCAGCCTCACCCCCAGCTCCCGGTCGAAGTCGATCGTGTGCCCGATGACGCTCCCCAGCGGCGCCGTGAAGCACAGCTCGTAGTCCTCGCCACCCCCCAGCGCCAGCCGCAGCGCCTCCTCCCGGTCCGCTGCGGCGGCGCGCGCGGCGGGGTGCACCGGGACCATCTCCGGGGAAAGGAGCACCGCCACGCCGCTTCCCGCCGACAGGTGCGCCGCGTCCCCCGCCAGCCCGTCCGACAGGTCCACCATCGCCGTGAGGAGGCCGCGCTCCATCAGCCAGAGCGCCTCCCGGACCCGTGGCACCGGCCGAGCGAAGCGCTCGCGCGCCGCCGGGTCGGGCATCTCCCCCGCGAGCAGGGCGCGGACCGCGGCGGCGGCTCCGCCCAGCTCCCCCGTCACCCACACCTCGTCCCCCAGCTGCGCCCCGGAGCGCAGCACCGGCTGCGGCGCCTCCCCCACCACCGTCACGTCCACCGCCAGCGGCCCCGGGGAGCGCGTCACGTCCCCGCCCAGCAC
>DASYWD010000600.1 GCA_035936415.1 Longimicrobiaceae bacterium | reverse complement strand
CCGGAGGGGGTCCGCCGCATCCCCTTCGCGTCCCTCACGCCCGCCTCCACGCGCGCAGGTGCGCGCTCCGGGCGCGGGGGTTGGCCTCCACCTCGTCCTGGGAGGCCGACACCGGCTTCCGCGTCAGCGTCTCCCCGAGGGCGACGCCGCCGCAGGCACAGACGGGCATGCGCGGCGGGCAGGTGCAGGCCGTGCTCCAGTCGCGAAAGGCGTTCTTCACCAACCGGTCTTCCAGTGAGTGATAGGAAAGGACGGCGAGGACCCCGCCGGGCGCGAGGGCGTCGCGGATTTCGGTGAGCGCCTTCTCCAGCGCCTCGATCTCGCCGTTCACGGCGATGCGCAGCGCCTGGAAGATGCGGGCGCGGTCACCCGCGTCGGAGCGCGGCCCCAGGGTCCGCCCGATCGCCTCCAGGAGCTGGTCGCTGGTCTCGATCGGAGCGCGCTCGCGCATCTCCACCAGGATCCGCGCCAGCTTGCGGGAGCGGCGCTCCTCCCCGAACCGGTAGAAGACGTCGGCCAGCTCCTCTTCGGCGGCGGTGTTGAGGAGCTCCGCCGCGCTCGGCTCGCCCCCCGCCCCGCCGGACATCCGCATGTCCAGCGGCGCCCCCGCCCTGAAGGTGAACCCCCGCGCGTCCACGTCGATCTGGTGCGAGGAGATCCCCAGGTCGAGGAGCGCCCCCACCAGCGTGCCCGGCTCCACTCCCGCCGCCGCGACCGCGTCCGCGAAGTTGGAGCGGACCGCCCGGAAGCGGTCGCCGAAGCGCGCCAGCCGCGCCGAGGCCTCCGCCAGCGCCTCCGGGTCGCGGTCCACGCCGACCACGCGGGCCTCGGGGGCGCGCTCCAGCAGCGCCTCCGAGTGGCCGCCCCCGCCCAGGGTCCCGTCCAGGAAGAGGCCGCCCCGCTCGGGACGCAGCGCCGCCATCACCTCCTCCACCAGCACGGGGACGTGGTACGGCGAAGCGTTCGGCAGCGAACGTTCAGGCAAAGATCTGGTGTGTGAAGCGGTCGAAGTCTTCCGAGCGCGCCGGAACGGCGGCCTCGAAGCGCGCGGGGTCCCACAGCTCGATCCGGTCGATGGCCCCGACGACCAGCGCGGCGCCCCCGATCCCCACGGCCTCCTGGAGGCGCTGCGGGACGGGGATGCGCCCCTGCTTGTCGGGGACGACCTCCACTGCGTTGGCGGTGACGCTGAGCACGTACGACCGGGCCTGCGGCTGGAGCCGGAGCAGCTCCCGCAGGCGGCCCTCCACCTCCGCCCAGGCGGGCTCGGGATAGAGGGTGAGGGCGTTCTCGAAGACGTGCACCAGGACCAGGGGACGGTCCGGGTGATCGCGGCGGAACGGCGCGGGGAGGTTGAGGCGCCCCTTGTCGTCGATCTGGTGCAGGTAGCTCCCGAGGAACCCGCTCATCCACCCCCCTCGCTACGGTCGCCAGTCAACCCACGATTCCCCACTGCTCCCCACCGGCACCCAAGCTAACCACCGCCGGACCGAAGTCAAGGGCCGCCCGGAGCCCCCGCGCGATCCCTGTGCTGGCGGGGTTCTTGCGCTCGGCGCCGGGCAGGAGCGACGCCCATCCCGAACCGCCCGAGGAAGCCGTCCGTGCGCATCTCACTGGTCATCAACGCCCCCTCCCCGGAGACCACGGAAGAGATCCGCGATGCGGTGGCGAAGCTGCGCGAGGCGGGGCACGCCGTCTGGCCGCAGCTCACCTTCGAGAAGGGCGACGGGCGCCGCTTCGCGCGGGAGGCGGCGGCGAAGGGGGCGGAGCTGGTGATCGCGGCGGGAGGCGACGGGACGATCAACGAGGTGGGGAACGGGATCCACGACCACCTGGCCGACCGGGCGCTACAGGGCCTCCCGAGCTCCCCGGGCGACGCGCCGCGGCTGGGGGTCGTGCCGCTCGGGACGGGCAACGACCTGGCGGGCGCGCTGGACGTCCCCACCGACGTCCAGGCGGCCATCGCCACCGCGGTGCTCGGGAAGGCGACCCCGGTGGACGTGGGGCTGCTGAACGGCGAGGGCTTCCTGAACGTGTCCACCGGCGGGATCGGCGCCGAGGCCACGGAGGAGACCTCGGAGGAGGTGAAGCGCCTGCTCGGCCCCGTGGCCTACTTCATCACCGGGATGCGCAAGTTCGTCTCGCTGGAGGTGTCCTCGGCGCGCTTCCGCGGCTCGGAAACCCTGTACGAGGGGCCGTTCCTGATCTTCGCCGTGGGGAACTCGCGGCGGACGGGGGGCGGGAACTGGCTCACCCCCCGCGCCGACATGAGCGACGGCCTGCTGGACGTGTGCATCGTCAAGGAGGTGCCGCGGCGTGAGCTGCTGGCGCTCCTCCCGGAGCTGCGCACCGGCCGGCACCTGGACCACCAGGCCGTCATCTACCGGCAGGTGCCCGCGCTGACGGTGGAATCGACCGAGGTGATGAGCGTCAACGTGGACGGCGAGCCGATGGACGCGCGCGTGCTGCACTACGCCGTCAGCCCCCACCGGATCTGCCTCAGCCTCCCCTGACGGCAGGGAACAGGTTACAAGGGACACCGGCAACGGCGGCCCCCACCCGGCTCGCTTTAGGCTCGCAACACTTGCCCCCTATATCCCCCAGTTCTGGGGGAGGGCTGACGGCTACGGGCAGTTCATCCCCTCTCCCAAACTTGGGAGAGGGTGGCGGCTCTCAGGCCGCCGGGTGAGGGCCACGCGACGGCGCCCCCGCCGGGAGATCCCAGCGGGGGCGCCGTTTCGCACTCACGCACTCCCGCACTTTCGCACTCCTTACGGCATCCCCGGCAGCCCCGGCCTGGGCCAGTCCCGGAACAGCGCGATCGCGACCATCGCGACGAGCAGCAGCGCGAACATGACCACGAACCCGGTGAGGCACCCCGTCGGGCCGCAGCCGAAGCATCCCCCCGGCTGCTCGACCTGGATGGCGTTCGGGGCCGGACGCTCCTCCGGCGGAGTGTCGAGGCTCTCGGGGTCGCTCATTCGGCAGGGTGTCCGGAGGGCGGGAGCTACCGCACCGTGGTGAGCTGTCCGCCGCGGACCATCCCCACGGCGACCTCCTTGCCGGGGACGTCGCCGTTCTCGTCGAAGGCGATGGTGCCGCTGACGCCCTCGTACGCCGCCACCCCGGAGCCGGACAGCCCCACCTTCTCCACCTCGTCGCGGAGCTTCCGCCGGTCCGTCCCCGCGCGCTCGATGGCTTCCGCCAGCAGCTTGATGGCGTCGTAGGCCATCGCTCCGCGGTGGTCCGGAAGCTCGTCGAAGCGCTCGCGGTACGTCTTGACGAAGGCCTGCGCCCGGTCGGAGGAGCGGTCCGGGAGGAAGGCCGAGCTGACGTAGATCCCCTCGGCGTCCGCGCCCGCGTCCTTGACCCCGGTCATCCCATCGGCGCCCACCACCGGCCCGGTGTAGCCCAGGCGGCGCGCCTGCCGCACGATCCGCATCCCCGCGTCCGCCTGCCCCGCGATCATCAGCGCGTCCATCCCCGAGCGCAGGGCGCGCACCAGGTACGGGTCCACCGCGGAGGGGTCCTCCACCAGCGCCGGCAGGTACGGGTCGCGCGCGACCACGGCGCCGCCCGCCTTGCGGAAGGCCTCCGTGAAGGTCTCCGCCACCCCGCGCCCGTACGCGTCGTTGGTGTACAGCACCGCCGCGCGGCGGCTCCCCAGGCGCGAGAAGGCGTGGGTCGCCACGGCCGGGCCGTGCAGCAGGTCGCTGGGGCAGACCCGGAACGTCCACCGGCCCGCGTCCGTCACCTGCGGGCTGCTGGACGCCGGGGAGATCTGGGTGAGCGGCGCGCCTCCGTGCTCGCCCTCCTCCTCGTTGTAGATCTTCGCGGCCGCGATCGTCGCCCCGGAGTTCACGTGTCCGATCACCGCCACCACGTCCGTGCTGTCGCGGAGGAAGCCGGCCACGGCGATGGCCCGGTCCGGGCTCGCCTCGTCGTCCTTCTCCACCAGCTCCAGCTTGCGGCCGCGGACGCCGCCCGCCGCGTTGATCTCGTCCACGGCCATCTGCGCGGCGAGCTTCATCGAGCGGCCGTTTGCCTGCCCGAGCGGCCCGGCGAGCCCGATGCGGATGGGCTCTTCGGATGCCTGGCCGCACCCGGCCAGCGCCAGGAGGGCGAGGGAGAGCGCGATCCGGCGGCGGATCGGGCGATGGATGGGTGTCATGCGTTCTCCGGTGTGGTGCGCGGGCCGCGGAGCGCGGCCGTCGGGTGGCGATGCGGGGAATCGGGGGCTCCGGCCGGGTCGGCCGGCCAGCTACTCCGGCCCGGAGCCGGTGTCGCGGGCCAGGTCGTCCAGCCAGGACGGGCGGGGCTCTTCCTCGGCGCCGTAGGCGGCCTTGAGCTCGGCGACGAGCTGCCGGACCGCCCGGGGCCGGCGGGCGAGGGGGAGGTCGCGGACCAGGACGGACACCGCTGCGAGCGCGACCCCGCCGTCCATCTCGCCCTCCCCGCGCGCGGCCTCGCGGACGAACCACCGCTCCAGCTTCCGGCGGGTGGAGAGGTAGGGGATGGAGCCGTCCACGAACTTCTGCAGTCCGCTGGGGCTCATTCCCACCTCCCGCGCCACCGCGCGAAGCGACTGCGCCGCCATGCGGGCGGCGATGACGGAGCGGAGCTGGTCGAGGGCGACACCGCGAGACGAAGACATTGACCGGCGCTGGGCCTGGAGCTATCTTGCGGTGTCCATTCTGTCCACTTTCGGCGGGGGTGTACAGGATATTCTAAGGCCGATCACCGAAACGGGCAAGGAGTGAGACGGATTCGGCCCCCTCCGCGCGCGCCTGGCAGAGATCCGATCCTCCCAATCCATTGCTTTTGTGGAC
Organism: Longimicrobiaceae bacterium; assembly: GCA_035936415.1. NCBI lineage: Bacteria > Pseudomonadati > Gemmatimonadota > Longimicrobiia > Longimicrobiales > Longimicrobiaceae > Longimicrobiaceae bacterium. Next base: position 2,403 of record DASYWD010000600.1, on the reverse strand, counting down.
ATCTTTGACGCATAATTGTCGTCAAGAGCTCGCGCCCCGCCCCTGCCCCGCCCCGGAGGAAGTCATGAAGGTGAAGCCGGCCCGGAAGGAACCCATGCGCTCCCGCCGCCCTGGGCGGCGGTCCCCCCCGCCCCCCGCGATCCTGCACGGGCCCGACGAGACGCTGGATGGAGTGCACATCCTGGACGAGATGCGCAACGGCGTGGGCGTGCTGCTCTGGCAGTCGCTCCACGACGTGCTCCTGTGGGCCTCGGTCCCGCCCGGCGAGCGCGCGGAGCTCTTCCGCCCGGAATCCGTCCGGCGGCGGCTCGCGGCGCTGGTGGCCCTGGCTCCCGACCCGGCCCTGGAGGCCGCCCTCACCTCCCTGGCGGCGCTGTCGCGCGAACCGGACACGGCGCGCCCGGAGTCGGTGAGCGCCGTATGCATGCAGGTGGCGCGCTGGGCGGAGGGGAGGGGCTCGCTGGCGACCGCCCTCGCTTTCGCCCAGGGGGCGGCCATCGCCGCGCCCAAGGAGGCCGCCCCGGGACTCCTGGCGGGGCGCCTCGCCCGGAAGCTGGGGGAGCGGGCGCGGGCGGAGACCTGGCTGCGGCGCACCATCGTCCTGGGTCGCCGCAGCGGCGACCGGACCACGCTCTTCCAGGCGTGTCTGGTCCTGGCGGAGATGCAGGGCGAGCGCGGCGACCGCGAGGGCGCGCGGACGCTCTTCCTCCGCGCCTTCCGCGGGGGGCGCCGCAGCGGGTTCCGGGACATCAAGGGACAGGCGCTGCACGGCCTCTTCCGCCTGGCCGCTGCGGAGGGCAGCCTGGAGGAGGCCGACGCCTACGCCCGCTCCGCGCTGCACGCCTACGGGCGCCGGAACCCGCGGGTGCCGCAGGTAGCCCGGGAGGTGGGGACCTTCTGGCTGGAACGGGAGGAGTACGCCGACGCGCTCTCCGCCCTGCGCCTCGTCGTCCCCTTCGCCCGGCACCCGGCCGAGCGGTTGGAGGCGCTGGCCGCGGTGGCTCGCGCGGCCGCCGGCGCGGGGAGCGACGAGGTGTTCGACGCCGCCTCGCGCGAAGCGATGCAGCTGATCCGCCGCATCCCCCCCGAGGAGCTGCGGCCGCGCCCGCTCCTGGACCTGGCCCGCGGCGGCGCCGCGCTGCAGCGGTGGGAGAGCGCGGAGCGCGCGGCCCGGCTGGCGCTCGACGCCGCCAGGCGCGACGGCGAGCCTCCCGTCATCCTCCTGGCCGAGGAGGTCCTCGCCCGGGCGCGGAGCCGGACCGGTGCCCCGCGCAAGCAGGGGAAGCCCGCGGCGGTGTAGCCCGCCGCCGTGCCCGCTCCGAAGCAGACGGCCCCGCCGGGGTGCTCCCCGGCCGGGCCGTTCATGCACGGCGCTGTCCGCCCGCGGTCCGGCTCAGCAGGTGCGGACGGCGACGGTGTCCTGCATCACCCACTTCCCTTCCCGCCGGGCGAACTCCAGCCGGAAGGCGCGGTCGCAGAGCACCGGGGGGACGTAGTTGCTGGCGGTGACGGTGGAGGTGTAGTGCATCGTGATCCGCCCGGGGGCGCGGCTGGCGAGGTTCAGGTGGACGAAGACGCCGTTCTTCGGCACCCAGCACGATGCCCCCAGCTCCATGTCCATGCAGTTGAAGGAGCTGTCCGGCACGGTCGCCTGGAAGGGGCGGTCCACGGCCGAGGCGATCCGCTCCATGTCCACCACCTTCCCCGTGGCACGGAGGCTCCCTCCCCGGAACGACTTCACGTCCAGGAGGAGCGGGCCGGTCGCGCTCCCCGGGGGCGCGGCCTGGCGGGCGTCCGCCTCGGCGAAGCGCACCGTCTGCCGGACCACGTCGAGGTAGTCCTCCTCGGAGGGCTTCTCGGAGCCGCACGCCGCGGCGGCCAGGGCCAGTGCCAGGAGCAGGGCGGACGAGGGAAGGAGCCTTTTCATCGCGTGCGCGTCGGGGGGTCGGTCCGGCTGTCCATCGGGATCGCGAGCCAGTACATTATCGCCCCGGAAAGGGTCCGCGAAAGGGCCCGCGCCACCACGTACCCGCCGCCGAAACGGTGATGACTCTCTGGAAGCTGACCCCCCGGCACGACTCGCTCTGGTGGTGCGTGGACGGGAAGGACCCCTGGCAGCCGCACCAGGACAAGGCGTTCGGCTTCGTCGTCCGCGCCGAGACCGAGGAGGAGGCGCGCTGGCTGGCGCACGAGAGCGGCGGCGGCGAGAACGACGCCCTCCCTGGCGTCCGGCCGTGGATGGACGCGCAGTACTCCACCTGCGAGGAGCTCCCCGCCGAGGGGCGGCGGGGCGTGGTCCTGGTCAACTTCCGGCACGGTTGACGGCTGCCGTTCAGCGCACGACAGGGAGGGTGCCGGCGTGCCGGCACCCTCCCTGTTTGCATGCTGCGTCGCGGGGGGGGG
>DASYWD010000599.1 GCA_035936415.1 Longimicrobiaceae bacterium | reverse complement strand
CCCCGACGGCGTACCGGTGGGGAACGACAGCTCCTCCCCCGCCGCCCGGGCGTTCTCGCGTCGCTCCGCATCGCGCGGCGCCCCGGCCTCGGGCGCCGCGGGGAACTGCACCCCCTCGTCCCCGCCCGCAGCGGCCGTGCGCGGTCCCGGCGCCGGCTCCGGGAACGCCAGGTCGAAGTACTCCACCGTCTCCACCGTGCCTCCGCGGTCCAGCAGCCCGGGGCCGAAGCGGATGAACGCCACCCCGAGAAGCAGGAGCGCCACGTGCACCGCGGCGGACCCGGCGAGAGCGCCCACCGAGGGCCTCCCGCTCCGCCCGGAGCGCCCGAAGCGGCGCAGCGGCGCGTGCACCGGGATCTCCGGCTTCGGCTGCGGCGTCTCGGGGGGTGCCTCTGCGGGCGGGGGCGGGGCCACGGTGGGGCTGCTCATATCGGTCTTCTACTCCCCGCAGCTTCCTTCGGTTCCGAAGGTTGCGTGTCCCGGCGGAGCCGGGGAGTGCGAGGTGCGAAGTGCGAAGTGCGGGTCGGGCAGGGCCCCTGCGGTTGCAGGCCGCTCCCCGTCCCCGCCGTTGTCCCCTACAGCATCTCCCCGATCCTTCGCGCGGCCTCGCGCAGCCGGTCCTCCGTGCAGGTGAGCGCGATCCGGAAGAAGCCCTCGCCCCCGGAGCCCAGCGAGGCGCCCGGGGTGACGGCGACGCCCTGCTCCAGGAGGAGGCGCCGCGCCCACGGCTCCGAGGAGACGCCCTGCGGGAGCGGCACCCACAGGTACATGGTCGCGCGGGGCGCCTCCAGCTCGAGTCCGGCGGCGCGCAGCCCCTGTACGGCGGCGTCGCGCCGGCGGCGGAAGATCTCCAGGTTGCCGGGGAGCCACGCCTCGTGCGAGCGGAGCGCGGCCGCCGCGGCGTGCTGCACGAAGAGCGGGAGGCCGGTGTCCGCGAAGGACTTCACCCGCTGCAGCGCCGCGATCAGCCCCGGGCACCCCGCCGCCCAGCCGACCCGCCACCCGGTCATGTTGTAGGTCTTGGAGAGCGAATGGAACTCCACCGCCACGTCGCGCGCCCCGGGGATCTCCAGGACGGACGGCGGCACGTAGCGGTCGAAGGCGACCTCCGAGTACGCGTTGTCGTACGCCAGCACGACGTCGTGCTCGCGGCAGAACGCCACCGCGTCCTCCAGGTACTCGCGCGGCGCCTCGGCGGCGGTGGGGTTGTTCGGGTAGTTGAGGTAGAGGATCTTCGCCCGCCGCACCACCTCCTGGGGGAGGTCCTCCAGCGGGATCAGGAACCGGTTCTCCGGCCGCAGCGGCACCAGGTAGGGCTCCCCGCCGGCCAGCAGCGTCCCGCCCAGGTACGCCTGGTAGCCGGGGTCCGGGGCGATGGTCGCGTCACCCGGGTTCAGCATGGCGAAGGGGAGGTGGAAGATCCCCTCCTTGGAGCCGATCAGCGGGAGCACCTCGCGGTACGCGTCCAGCTTCACGCCGAAGCGGCGGTCCATGAACCGGACGATCTCCTCGCGGAAGTCCGCGAGCCCGATCTGGAACCCGTAGCGCGAGTTGGCCGGGTCCAGCACCGCCTCGCGAAGCGCCTCCTGCGCGGCGGGTGGCGGGGCGAGGTCGGCGTCGCCCGCCCCCAGGTCGATCACGTCCACGCCCTTCTCGCGCAGCTCGCGCTTGATGGCGGGCACGTCCTGGAGCGGGTACGGGGGAAGGGCGCTCAGCCGCTGGCAGATGTCGGGCATCGAGTTCGTTCGGATCGGGTGGAGTTTCGGTTGGGGCCGCTCCGGGAGACCCGCCCAAACTGCCGGGCGGGTCTCCCTCCGCACAAGGGGTGGGAAAAACGAAGCCCCTCCACCCGGGAGGGGCCTCGTTCGAAGCGAGCCGTTTCGCACTTCGCACTCACGCACTCCTCGGCTCCCGCGTACCGTCGCCCGCCAGGCTCATCCGGGCCACCAGCAGGATCCCGCCGATGGTGATCGCCACGTCGGCGACGTTGAAGACGAAGGGGAAGAAGCGGATCAGGATGAAGTCCGTGACGGCGCCGTTCAGGAGGCGGTCGCCCACGTTCCCCAGCGCACCGGCGATCACCAGTGCCGCGGCGACCCTCAGCACGGAGTCGCGGGTGGAGCGGATCACCTGCAGGCAGACGAAGATCCCCACCGCCGCGGCGAGCGTCAGGACCAGCACCCGCCACGCGGACTCGGCGCCTGCGAAGGCGCTGAACGCCACGCCGGTGTTGCGGCGATGGGTGAGGAACACCCACCCGTCCACCACGGTGTGCCACCCGTGCAGCGGGAGCCGGTTCTGCACCCAGAACTTGGTGAGCCAGTCGGCGGCGGTGACGGCGGCCACCAGCAGCGCCAGGGCGCGGCTGCGCGAGAAGGTCATGCGCCGACCACCGGGTTGCGGACCTTCCCCACCCCGGGCACCTCCACCTCCACCACGTCGCCGGGGCGGAGCGGGCCGACGCCGGCCGGGGTCCCGGTGGCGATGATGTCGCCCGGCTCCAGCGTCATGATGGACGAGACGTAGGCGATCAGCGTGGGGATGTCGAAGGCCATGTCGCGGGCGTAGCCGTGCTGGCGCACCTCGCCGTTCACGCGGCAGATCACCTCCAGCGCGGCCGCGTCCACGTTCCCGGCCGGGACCACCACGCCGACCGGGCAGAAGGTGTCGAACCCCTTGGCGCGCGCCCACTGCCCGTCGGTCTTCTGCAGGTCGCGCGCGGTGACGTCGTTCAGCGCCGCATAGCCGCCCACGTAGCGCATGGCTCGCTCCCGGCTCACGTGCCGCGCCCGGGCGCCGATCACCACCGCGATCTCCCCCTCGTGCTCTACCCGCTGCGACTCCGGCGGGAGGACGATGGGGTCCCCCTCCTCGATCAGCGCCGAGGGCGGCTTGAAGAAGAGCAGCGGCCGCTCCGGCATCTCGTTCCCGAGCTCGCGGGCGTGCTCCAGGTAGTTGCGGCCGACACAGACGATCTTGGACGGGCGGGATGTGGGCATCGGGAGAGTGCGGAAGTGCGTGAGTGCGAAAGTGAACGGCGAAGCGCCAGCCGTTGATCCCCTCTCCCAAACTTGGGAGAGGGTGGCGGCTCTCAGGCCGCCGGGTGAGGGCCCGCCGGAGGGGGTCTCACCCTGCCCGGCGGGCCTCCTGCCGGGCGTCGTAGAAGCGGACCATCGCCTCCTTCACGTCGCGCCACGGGCCGATCCGGACCGGCGCCTCCGGGAGCGACTCCAGAAAGTATCGGCCGTAGCTCTTCTTCGCGATGCGCCCGTCCAGCACGAGCACCACGCCGTGGTCCTCGCGCGAGCGGATCAGCCGCCCGAAGCCCTGCTTCATGCGGATGGCGGCGTTGGGGAGCATGTACTGCATGAACGAGTTGCCCCCCGCCTGCTCGATGGCCTCGATCCGCGCCGCCGTCACCGGCTCCGTGGGCACCTTGAAGGGGAGCTTGGGGATGACCAGCCCGCGCAGGGCGTGGCCGGGGACGTCCACCCCTTCCCAGAAGGAGGTGGTTCCCAGCAGGATCCCCCGCCCCGACGCGGCGAAGCGCTCCACGAGCTGGGCGCGCGGCCCCTCGCCGTGCACGAAGAGCGGCCACTCCAGGTCCATCTTCCGCCTGCGCAGCTCGCCGGCCACGTGGCGGAGCGCCCTGTAGGAGGTGAAGAGCACGAAGAGGCCGCCGTCGGAGATCTTCGCGTGCTCGATCACGGCGCGCACCGTGGCCTCGTCGTGCCGCGGGTCCGAGTCTCCGGCGGGGACCGGGAGGTCGGTGGGGACCGCCAGGAGCGCCTGCTCGGAGTAGTCGAAGGGCGAGGGGTACACCGCCTCCTCCACCCGCAGCTCCTCGTCCGCCTCGCCCTCGCGCGGGGCCCACAGCCCCAGGCGGTTGCGGACGAAGCGGAAGTTGCCCTGGGTGGCGAGGGTGGCGGAGGTGAGCACCACGCTCGGCACCTTCTCGAACACGGACTCGCGCAGCACGGACGAGAGGTCGAGCGGGGCGGCGTTCAGCGTCAGGTTCCCCTCGCGGCCGTCGCGCTCCGGCTGGCGCTCCATCCAGCGCACCATCTTCAGGCCGTCGTCCGGGGGGCGCAGCGCGGCGCGGAGGGCGTCCCGGGCGGCCTCCACCCGGTTGGCGGCCCCGCGCAGCTCCATGAGCTGCGGCTCCAGCATCTCCTTGAGCGCCTCGTCGATGGAGATCCGCTCGCGGAGCAGCTCCAGCCCGCGGAGGAGCGACTCCAGGTTCTCCAGCAGCCCCACCAGCGCGTCCTCCAGCCCCAGCACCCACACCGGGTGCCTGGCAAAGTCGTCCTGGAGGCGGACCATCATCGCACCGGCTTCCTTGAACACGTCCTCCAGGAACGAGAACACCGTCCCCGCCCGCTCCCGGGCGCCGTCGAGCGCGGGGATGAGCCGCTCGTGCAGGTGGTCCAGCGCGCCCCGGGCGAGGAGGTCGTCCGGGCGCAGGCGCAGCGCCTCGGCCAGCGCGGGGAGGAGGCCCTTCCTGCGGTTCTCCAGGCGCGACAGGGTCCGGTACAGCCCCCGGCGCGAGACGGTGGCGCCCAGGTGGCTGGTGGCGGACTCCTCCAGGTTGTGCGCCTCGTCCAGCACCAGCCGGCGGTACTGCGGGAGGACGGCGGGAGCCGTCCAGTTCCCCTGCACCCGCCGCACGGCCAGGTCGGAGAAGAGGAGGTGGTGGTTGACGACCACGACGTCCGCGGAGGAGGCGTCGCGGCGCGCGCGCTGGTAGAAGCACTCCTCGAAGTGGGGGCACCGGGCGCGCAGGCACACGTCCGACTCGGAGGAGACCTCGTCCCACACCTCGGCGGACGGGCGGAAGGAGAGGTCGGAGAGCGAGCCGTCCTGCGACTTCCGCATCCACTCCACGATCCCCGTGAGCTCCGCCTGCTTCTGCGCGTCGAAGAGCGCGGGGGCGTTCTCCTTCGCCAGGAGCGCGCGGCGGATGGAGACGTAGTTGCGGCGCCCCTTCACCAGCGCGAAGCGGAAGGGCTCCCCCAGGGCGCGGCGGAGGAAGGGCAGGTCCTTCTCCACCAGCTGCTCCTGCAGGTTGATGGTGTTGGTGGACACCACCGTCCGCTCCCGGTTCTGGAGCGCCCAGCGGATGGCGGGGAGGAGGTAGGCGACGGACTTCCCCGTTCCCGTCCCCGCTTCGGCGATCCCCACGCCGCCCTGGTTGTACACTTCGGCGATCATCCGCGAGAGGCCGCGCTGCTGCGGGCGGTCCTCGTAGCGGGGGTGCCGGCGCGCGACGGCACCGCCCGGCCCCAGGTCCGCGTCGATGCGGTCCAGGTCCAGCGGCTCCTTGCGATCCTCCTCCGGCGGCTCCACCACCACGTACAGCTCGGACGCGTCGTTGTCCGTGATGGCGAAGCCGAGCCCCTGCTCCCAGAGCTGCGCCGCCACGGCCAGGTCCGCCTCGGAGGGGTCCAGCCGGCCGGAGGGGTGGTTGTGGATCAGGAGCCCGCCGGGCTCCGGGTCGCGGACCGCGGCCAGCACCGCCGTGGCGTGCCCCCGCGCGACCACGCGCGGGTCGTGCACCTCGCCGTGCTCGTCCACGCGCGCGAGGAAGCACACCTCGTTGCCGCGGGCGCGCCCGATCTCGCGGCGCACCAGCTCGGCGGAGGCGGGGGAGAGGAACAGATCGGAGGAGGCGGACTTCGGCATGCGTTCGGTACCGGGGAGGGGGGCGGCGGTTCCCGTGGGCGTCACCTTTCCGGTTGCGCCGGGGAGCCGCCGGGGGCTCAGCCCACCGCCTTCGCGGGCTCGGCCTCGGCGAGCGCAGCGCGCAAGGCGGCCTCGTCGTCGCTCTCCACCGCGTCCAGGTAGAGGAAGCCGACGCGCACCGGCTCGTCCGGGTCCTCGGGGCACTGGAAGCGCGCGGCGTAGATCCCCAGCTCCGTGGGCGCGGGGTGCCCGTGGCTGATCTCCACCAGCCAGCCCCGCCCCCGCTCGTCCTGGAAGATGGCCCTGTCCTTCGGCATCGGTCCCTTGTAGCCTTGTGTTCGTGCGCCGCCCCGAAACGGGGCGCGTCCCCGCGGATGATAACACCCCGCCCGCCCGCGCGGTACGCTCCGGGCACCCCGACCCGACCGATCCCCGAGCTCCGCATGCCGATGCCCATGGCCCTCGTCCTCCTCGCCCTTCTCCTGGCCGCGTGCGAGCCGGCGCCCCGGTCCGGGGCCGCCGACCCGTCTGAGCGCCGCTACGCCGCCTCCGGAGTGTCCGCCGACACGCTGCGCTCGCGCATCGTGGTCAGCGAGGTGATGGCCGACCCGCAGGTGGTCCCGGACGGCGACGGCGAGTGGATCGAGCTGTACAACGCGGGCGGCGCGCCGGCCGAGCTGCGCGGGTGGCGGCTGGACTCGCGCGCGGACGCGGGACACGCCGTCGCCCGTTCACTCACGGTGCGGCCCGGGGAGGCCGTGGTCCTGGCGCGCAACGGGAGCACGGCGGCCAACGGCGGCGTCCGCGCGGGGTACGTGTACGACGGCGTCGCGCTGGCG
>DASYWD010000598.1 GCA_035936415.1 Longimicrobiaceae bacterium | reverse complement strand
GCGCCGGCCAGGCGCTCGCGCCAGTACGCCAGGTGCGGGGCGAGCCGCTCCGCGTCCAGGTGCTCGCGCTGCCAGAGGGAGAAGTCGGCGTACTGCACCGGCAGCTCCGGGAGCGGGTCGGGCTCTCCCGCGCGCGCGGCGGCGTAGAGCGCCTCCAGCTCCCGGTGGAGCACCCCGGTGCTCCACCCGTCGCCGACGACGTGGTGCATCACCAGCAGGAGCACCGCCTCCCCGCGCAGCCGGAAGAGGTGGGCGCGGAAGAGCGGGCCGCGCTCCAGGTCGAAGGGGCGGGCGGCCTCCGCCTCCAGGAGCGCCGCGAGCGCGGGCGCGGAGCGGGCCGCGGGGAGCCCGCCGAGCTCCACCGTGCGCAGGACCCGCCCCGCGGGCGGGTGGACGAGCTGGACGGGAACGCCCTCCACCTCGCGGAAGGTGGTGCGCAGCACCTCGTGCCGCTCCACGATCCTGGCGAGGCTCCGCTCCAGCGCTTCCTCGTCGAGGCTCCCGGCCAGGCGGAACGCCACGGGGAGGTTGTAGGCCGAGTTCCCGGGGTGGAGCTGCTCCAGGAACCAGAGGCGCTGCTGCGCGAAGGACAGCGGGGCCTCGCGCGCGCCCGTGCGGCGCACCGGCGGGAGCGCCTCCTCGGTCCGGACCGCCGAGTCCACGTACCGGGCGAGCCGGGCCACCGTGGGCTCCTCGAACATCACCCGCAGGGGGAGGTCGAGCCCGAACACCTGCGCCACCCGCGAGACGGCCCGGGTCGCGACGAGGGAGTGCCCGCCCAGGTCGAAGAAGTCCGCCCCCACCCCGACCCGCTCCACCCCCAGGAGCTGCGACCAGATCGCCGCGACCACCTCCTCGGTGGGCGTGGGCGGCCGGGTGTGCTCGTCCTCGGGCGAGGCCTGCGGGGGGGCCGGGAGGGCCCGGCGGTCGGTATTCCCGTCGGCCCCCAGGGGGAGCGCCTCCAGCACCACCAGCGCCGAGGGCACCATGTAGCCCGGGAGTCTTGCCTTCAGCCGGTCCCGGAGCTCACCGGTGGAGAGCTGCGCGCCGGGCGCCGGGACCACGTAGCCCACCAGGCGCTCCTCCCCCGCCCCGCCGTCCATCGCCACGACCGCCGCTTCGAGCACCTCCGGCTCGCCGGCGAGGATCTCCTCCACCGCGCCGGGATCGACGCGGAAGCCGCGGACCGTCACCTGTCCGTCCACCCTCCCCAGGTGCTCCAGCTCCCCCGAGGGGAGCCAGCGGACCCGGGCGCCGGTGCGGTACATCCGCGCCCCGGGCTCCGGGGAGAACGGATCGGGCAGGAAGCCCGCCGCGGTCGGCGCCGGGCGCCCCAGGTAGCCGCGGGCCACGCCGGCCCCTCCCAGGAAGAGCTCACCGGGAACGCCGACCGGCACCGGGGCGCCCGAGCGGTCCAGCACGTAGAGGGAGGAGCCCCCCCCGGTGGGGCCGTGGAGGACCCCGACCTCCGCCGCCGGGAAGACCTCGCGCATCCGCGCGAGCAGCCCCGGCGCGACCGAGTCTCCCCCGACGAAGGCCCGGCGGACCCCCGGGAGCGTGCCCCGTCCCGAGGCGACCACCTCCCGGACGAGCCGGCCCATCAGGGCGGGCGTGGCGTGCACCACGGTGCAAGCCTCGACGTCCGCAGCCAGCCGCGCGGCGTCCAGGGCCCGCTCCCCGGGGACCAGGCGCACCGTGCTCCCGGCGAGGAGCGGGACCAGGCATTCCAGGAGCCAGGCCTCGGAGGCGAACGGGGCCAGGCAGGGGACCCGGTCGCCGGCCTCCGGGCCGAACGCTTCCAGGGCGGCGGACGTGGTGGCGAGGAGGGCCCGGTGATCGACGCAGACCCCGCGCGGCGCCCCCGCGGCCTCCGGGCCGTAGCTCACGTACGCGAGCTGCTCCGGGGCGATGGCGGCGGTCGGGAGGGCGGCGCCCTCCCGCGCGATCCGCGGCCACTCCGCGTCGATGCACACCACCTCGGCCGCCGTCCCGCGGAGGCGGTCCAGGAGGCGCTCCTGCGCGAGGACGAGAGAGACCGACGCGTCCGCGGCGAGGTCGGCGAGGCGCCCTGGCGCGTGCCCGGGGTCCAGCGGGACGAAGG
>DASYWD010000597.1 GCA_035936415.1 Longimicrobiaceae bacterium | reverse complement strand
TCCTGGCGGTGGTGGCCCGGGCGGCGGCGGAGGCGGGCGCCGCGGCGGAGTTCGATCGGGCGTCGGAGCGGGCCTGGGACCTCCTGGGGCGCCACACGGCGCGGGAAGCGGGTGGCGGCCGGGGGCGGGCCTTCCTGGAGCTCGCGAGGGCCGCCGCGGTGGCGGAGCGCTGGCCGCTTGCCGAGCACGCGGGGCAGCGCGCGCTGGAGGTGGCACTCGCCCGCGGAGACGACCAGGAGGCGGACGAGGCGGAGCGGTTCCTCCGGGATCTGTGGGAGCAGACGGGGGGGATGCGGTGGATCGGCAGACCGCACGGCCCGCAGAGGCCGGATTGAGTGCATTCCGGAAGCCCGTTTCCGGCAGGAAAAGGTGCAATGTCGTTCCCATTCGGAGCGGAGGCGGCATCCGAAAAGTATGGCGGATGACGCCGATTCCCATTATTCTGACGGGTAGAGTGCGGCAAGTCACCTTCTCCGTCATGAATCCATGGGAGCAGCTCCTCCCCGCACATCAACTCCGCAGCGCAAGAGCAAGGAAAAGGGCGAGCGCAGGCGCACCATCACGATCCCGCCGCCGGTCCTCCCATGGCCGCGGGTGCTGGCTTCGGTGGAGGAAGCGGGACCGGAGCTGTGCATGGCGCTCTGGCGCGCGCTGCGTAAGGTGGGCGACTGGGCCGCGACATCGCCGAAGGAGCGGGAAGCCCTCTTCCAGTTCGAGCGGAAGCGGGAAGCCTACGAGCGCCTGGGCGCCGCCTGCGCGGCGGCGCCGGAGCTGGTGGAGGCGTTCGGTACCTTCGCGGAGCTGATCCGCGCACCCGCGGGGATGGAGGCGGCGCGGCTCGCCGCCGCGTGCAGCCAGGTGCACGCCTGGGCGGAGGAGCGCTCGCTGATCCAACTGGGGATGGTGTTCGCGGAGGGCGCCGCCCTTGCGGACCCGGAATGCCCTGCAAAGGCGAACGATGCGGGGCGCATGTGCCGCAGGGCGGCGGAGGACCAGCGCGCGTCGAGCTGGTACCACCGCGGCCACGGGCTCGGCGTCCGGCGCCAGGATGATACGGAAATCATCCGGGCGCTGATCGGCTACGGCAACCTGATGAAGGACCTCGGCAAGCACGACGAGGCCCGCAAGTTTCTGGAGGGGGCGACGCGGCGGGCGGCGAATACGGGGCGGAGGAGGCAGGCAGGCGAGGCGCAGCACGACCTACTTACTGTGGCGGCCGAAGTCGGAACGCTTGAATCGGGCATGCGGCACGTGCGTAAGGCGCTTGACCTTTACCCGCTCCGCCATCCTGCCCTTCCGGCCCTGATTCACGATTGGGCCTTCCTTCTAGTGCGCTTACGCTTTTATACTCGGGCCATCCCCCTTCTAGAGATGGTTCTCCCACGCATCTGCCTGCCGGAGTTCCGAACTGTTGTGTGGAGCACGCTAGCCAGAGCTGTTGCTGGAGCAGGAATTCAACAGCGATTTGGGGAGATTGAACAGGTCCTCAAACCACTGATCCAGGAGCACGCTGAATACGCTCCGGCTGCCCTTGTGAACCTGGCTGAGGGGTCGCGCTGTTTTGGGAGATGGGATGAAGCCGACGGATATGCGCGGTCAGCAATCGAATTAGCCCACGTCCGGAATGATAGAGGTGTTGGCAGGGTTGCTTCTGAGCTGTCGGGTCAGGTTGCAGCCCGCGCGCTGCCATTCGGCGAGAGTGAGCCAGCCAATCCAGATCGGTTAAACGCGCTGTCTCTTCGCCTCACGTCGCGCTTAAGGTTATGGAAGGCTCCGGGCGAGCGATAACCCGGAGCCCGTCCAGAATCAGGTGGCAGGTCAGCAGATCCTCTCTGAGCTAGTTCCCAGACCCAATCGTAAAACCACCTCGCTCCTGTGTCGATTCATCGGCCGTCGTCTCCGTTGAGGAGGTGACGGTCGTCGTGCTGCCGGTCCGGTGTCCAGTGCCTATCGTCGAACCGCCGTCGTAGCGGGGGCCCTCCGGCGTGAGGAGGGTGGAGCTGCCGCAGGCGGCGAGGCCCAGGCACAGCACGCAAGCCGCCAGCAGGGTGCACCGGTTCTTCATGGTTCCGTCCTTGTGAGGGGGGTGAGCGGGAAGTTGCCCGCGCCCGAACGTTACCCCCTCCGCACCCTTCCCGCCAGCACTCCGTACTGCCCTGTGGCGGCAAATCGGCCTACACTTATCTTCCGCCACGTGGAGGGCGAGGAAGTCTGCGGATGCGGAACGCTCACACGACGCCTTTCCTTGTTATGACATCCGAACCCGTCCCGCTGCGGCTCCCGCGCGCCGATCCGGCGTACCGCCTGGACGGTGCCGACCGCGCGAAGATGCTCCCCGGCTTCGACGCCGATGCGCTGGAGCGCCTCCTGGCGATGGTGCGTCCCGATAGGCGCCGGGAGGTCCTGGCGCACTTCCAAAAGCGGGAGGACGGGGAGCGCGCCAGGCACCTGGTGGCGCTGGACGACCCCGAGCTGCAGGGCATGCTGGAGGAGGTCTGGGCGCCCGTGTGGGACGCGGTCCAGGCCACGGACGCGGAGCTCGCAGCCGACGTCTACGGCTTCCCCGGCCGGGAGATCGCGATGCAGCGGCGGGCGGCACGCGCACAAGTGCAGCGGGACGGCGCCGCGTAGCGCCGTCCCGCCTGTCACACCTACCACGGCCGGAGATCCACCACCCGGGGCGGTGCTCGGAGCCGCATGAGCTGCTCGCCGGCGGGGGCGACTTGCTGAACATGCCAGCGAAGCTCCAAGGCGTCGGAGGAGACGCATACACTCTCTCCTCCTCTCCTGCCCGGTGCGCCCCGCCATCGAGTGTGTCAACAGTGCGAGGAAATCACCAGCACCTACGTCCACGCGAAAGGATAGGAAGTAAGCCAGCAACAGCCTGAGCGGCTCGCCGGCTTACTTCCTACCCCCTATCCATGCTGCTCCATCAACTTGCCTCGCCTACGGTCGAGGCGAGTCAGTGCTGCTTCGGGTGCTCCGCGACCGCGCTACCAATCAGCTCGGCGTCCGTGGAGGTGGAACTGGACGTCGACATCGCACCAACCTGCGACGGATTGCTCACATACTGCATCGCGTTGACTGGACGAATCGTGGATCCTTCCAGCTCAAACACCGTCCACAGGGTCCCCGGCTGGTTCGGAACGTTGAACTCCGCGACCAACGAGCCGCCACGGTACACTCTGACCTGTGCGCCCGATCCCGGCAGGGCAGAGCTGGGGTTGGCGAATCGGTTGGTGTAGTCGTGGACCGAATAACGGTAGGTTCCGGAGAACTGCCGCGAGATGGTGATGGTTTCTGGTCCGTAAGACGTCACGTCGTCGATGTCCAGGGCGGCAAAGGGCGATGAGAGCAGGCTACCCTTGCTTGCGTAGTATACGTGAAAGCGCGAACCGGATTCCGTCGGCCCGGTCAGGTGCGAGTCCAGGTCGCTCGGGGTGGCACCCCAGCGCAGCACGATGGTGATATCTTCCGTGCTGGGCGACAGGGTGAGGTTCTGCCCAGCCACTTCGCGGTCGCCAATCACCACCCCGGTCTGAACCCCGTCCACGAAACCACCGGCCTTGCCCAGGATCGAGTACGTGCCTGCGGGTAGCCCCGTGAAGCGGTAGCTCCCTGCGGCATCGGAGGTGGTCACCGCGACAGCCGGGCCGTCCAGGGCGCTCATCCCTGAGCGGAGTTCGACTGTCGCGCCGGCGATGGCTGCGTTGTTGCGCGCATTCCGGATGCTGCCGGAGATCCCGCCGGGGAACGAGCTGGCAGGGACCAGCGGAATGGTTTCAAGCGTCGTGGTCTGGCTGTTCTGTACCACGGCATTGTACAGTGTTACGCTGACAAATCCCTTTGCGGATACCGTCGCGGTGTACGATCCCGCCGGGAGCTTGCCTGACTGGTAGCTCCCGTCGGAGGCGGTTGTGGCGGCTTGGGTCAGGCCCCCGCCGGAGAAGGTTACCGTCGCTGCGCCGATCCCGGCGCGCGTCTCCGCGTGCACGACGCGGCCCGTGAGCGTGCCGCCCTCGACGATCGAAATCGTCGACGTTCCGCTCTTGCCGCCACTGCTTGCAGTGATGGTCGCCGTTCCCGAGGCGATCCCGGTCACGTTCCCGGTGCTGGAAACGGTGGCGATAGAGCCCGCGGAGCTGGACCAGGTGATGGGGCTGTCCTCAATGGCGTTCCCCGCCGCGTCCCGCGCCACCGCTGCGAGCTGAACCGAACCCCCCGCAGCGATCGTTGCCGCCGCCGGAGTGACCTCGACGGAATGGACCTGTGGTGTGGCCTCACACCCAGCGATCTGCGGAACCCGTTGCGTCTGGGCTACCAGCGCGTCCTTGATCTGCTGCCGGGCACCCCTTCCGCGGAGATACGAGTCGGAAGCGTGGATTTTTGCAGCCCAATACAAGCGCCAGAGCGGAATCGCGACCAGCGACCAGCCCGCAGTGAACGGCGTCAGCATCAGCCCGTAGAACGTGACGACGGTCATTTCCTTCTGCGCCCTCCGGGTGAGGGACGTCTCCAAGCGCGGGAAATGATTCAGGCCAAGAAAAAGGATGACGTCGTACTTCATCACGATTCCTGCGAGCGACCCCGGCGCAAGGGTGGGCCACACGTTCACGAGGGGTGAGTGGGTGATGGGAGCCGAGAGCGAGGTGACGCCGACGCAGGAGTACGCACCGGTCTCGAACCGCGGGTCCCGGCGCGACAGCCCCCGCAGCCCGAGCTGCGTGATCAGGTTGCCCTGGGAATGCGCGACCAGAATCACGTTCGCGTTCGCCTCGGCCCGGCGGAGGGTGTCCGCGAAGATTTCACCATCGCGGTGGAAGAGCGGAGACGGATAGTTGAGATCGACGTTGTAGTAGAGGCTCGCCACCTGCCGACCGGACTCCGCAACATCAGCGAAGAACCGCACCAGGTCCCGCGCGATCAGCATCGTGCACTGAGAGGCACGCTGTACTGCTCTGCCGAAGTTGAGATCTCGGATTTCGTTCTGCATCCGAACGTAGCATTGCCCTGCCTGGTACTTCTCCGCGTGCTGGTACAGGAACGTGCGGTTGTAGTACAGTTGAGCTTCGGACGCTATGCCGGCTTCGGCTAATGCGAGGGTGACGTTTGCCTGATAGCGACCTGCGTCCGTCGGCGTGTTCAGGATCCCATTGATGGCATAGTAGGTGGTTGTCCGCGGGGCGAGAGTTGCGCTCATCGTTGCGGAGGAGAACGTCTGCGTGGTCGTTCGCTCCGAGGGCGTGAACACGTTATTGCCGAGCGCTTCATGCGCCTGCCGGAGCGCGGTCGAATCCGCGACAAGATCATAGGCGAGCTGAGAAACGATCCCGACGCGCCGGTTCGCCTCTTCCTCCCCCACGCGATTATACAGGGCGTTGATCTGGTCCAGGTGAACCTGGAAAGCGGCGATCTTGTCCGTGGCCGTGAGGATCGCGCGGGCGCTGCGCACAAGCTCCTCGTCGCCCGGTGTGAGCACCAGTGTCTCGTCCGCATCAGCGAGCAGCACGTGTGAGGTGTCCATGGCCAGCACCCCGGTGGCGGGGACCATCTCCCCGTCCAGCATGACTGCCAGATCTTCATAGCCGGGTGCCGGCGCGAACCCGTAGCGCACGGTGGTGCCGTACGGAAGCAGTGTATCCTGCTCGGCGGGTGTGCCCTGAACGCCCACCGCCCGCGCGACGGTCAGGCGACGCATCTTCTGGATCCAGAACTTGATGGGGAGGGTCCTGCCGTTCACCAGTCCGATGTACTGGTCTGTGTCGACGTTCTTCAGTTCCTTGCCGGTGTTGACCACCTTCACATTTACCTGGCCGATCTCGTTGCCGGCCAGCAGCACCCGGATGCGGTAGATGTGACTAGGGTCGAGTGCGAACTGGTCGGTATGCCAGTTAACGATGTAGTGATCCTCCGGCGAGCCGACGCGGACCGTCTCTGAACCCGGGCCGCTCGTGGTGGTGAACCGCGCCACCATCGGCACGGCGCACTCGCTGCCAGTCCAGTGGCAAATCTCGACCACGGGTGCGAGCCCGGCGTCGAATACGCCAGGCAGGTCGCGTTGCGGTGCGAGCGGAGGAAGCAGGGTGAAGGGTGGGCGGAGGAAGGGCGGTGGAGTCGTGTCCAGCGCGGGGAACTCGTCCGCCGAGGAGGCGAGCCCACGCGGATCGTGCGGCGAGGTTAGATGGTTCGAGTCCCTGCACCCGAACGCCAACAGGAGGAGCGTGATTAGGGCGAGCGGTTTGAGGCGGGTCATTGGCACCTGCGAAGGGAGGGGGAACCCCAGGCGAAGGGGCGGTGGCTCTGCAGCCGGAGATGGCTGCAGAGGTAATGGGATGATGCAGAAGAAGAGAAGCTTCGGAGTGCGGTGTGGCTGCCGAGTGGGGCGGGCTTTACCGAGATGTGTCCGCATATTACTGCTGGGATGCCGCCACGGCAAGCTTGTTCTGATGCGACTAGCGTCTTAGCTTAATTTTACACGCTGTGGATTTATGTACCCTGATCCCGATCCATCACATGCCCTCCCTCCCCCTCCTGCTCCTCCTCTCTGTCCTGCTGCTCGGCGGGTGCCGCAACATCACCGGCCCTGCGGGCAGCGGCACCTACACTGCGGAAGTCGCAGGCGCGCTCACGGCCAGCTATTCAGGCCGCATGCTCTACGGGCCGAGTAGCGTAACTGCAGGCCCGGGCTACGACATTCACCTACAGTTGCCAGGTGAGGAGCCGTACCGCGGGATCATCTTTCACATCCCGGCACGCCCACGGGTCGGAAGGTACACTGTCGTTGCTAGGCAGGATCTCGACCGCGCGGAAGTGTTCAGTTCACTCTTGTTGCCCACCGCCGTGTTTCTGGGAAACACCGGGGAGTTGCACGTTACGAGGACGAACCCACTCCGCGGCACCTTCCTGTTCCAGGCTCGGCGGAATAGTGGCGAGACGATAACGGTGTCCGGCGAGTTCACCGAGGAATAGCAGATCGAGCAGGGATCATCCCCCCGACCGGGAGATCGCGATCCGGCGGGCGGCACGGGCGCGCGCGTAGCGGGACGGCACCGCGCAGCGCCATCTCATCTGTCACACCCACCATGGCCGGAGATCCCCATTCGTGGAAGTACCCGCAGCCGCTTGACCTACTCGCCGACGGGGGCGACTGTCAGGCGAATCCCATGACTGCACAGTCCGGAAAACGCTCGATGGCTAATCGACACAGTTGAGGAACGCTATGAGCCACCACCCGGATCAGCCGAACGGTCCGCTATTCACACAGGAGGAGGTGAGGCGCGCCTTGGAAACGCGGATGACCCCGAAGGAGGTGGATGAGGCCATGGAGTTGATATACACGGTGGCTGGAGGGTTCGAGAACGTCGCCTACAGCGGCGAGCTACTCGATGCCCTTGCGACGTTGTCTCTGGATACCGCGGCAAGATTGCAGCAGATGCGGGCTTACCGAGTCCGGTAAGCGCGGAACCGAATCGAACGCTGATGTGACATCGCTCCCTGCTTGCGCGTCTGGTAGCTACCACCGCGCAGGCTGCCGCCAGCCCCTTTGAGCAGGGAGACGTGATGAGACTATCTCTCGCAATCGCTGCCGTTGTGCTAAGCACGGCGGTGCTCGCCTCCTGCTCCGAGCCTATGGGACCTGCCGACGAAACGGCCCGGCTGGAGAGGCACCGGCGGCTATGGGCTGCGCAGGGGGCGAACAGCTACCGAATGACCGTGAGGCTGCACGGCGCGTGGACGGGGGGCGCGGCAGTGATCGAGGTCCGCGGCGGCGTCCCCGTGGCGATCAGCCCTCTCCACCACCCCAATGGCCCCGTCGCTCCCGAGACCTTCCGGCACCACGATACCGTGGAGGAGTTGTTCGCCGTGGTGCAGTTCGCCCTGGAGCAGGAGGCAGAGCGCCTGGAGGTGAAGTACAGCAGCCGGTTCGGCGTTCCCTCCTTCGTGGACGTGGACCTCCGCTCCACATGGGCCGACGACGAACACGGCTTCTCCGTGGAGGACTTCCGCATCCTGAAGTAGCCGTTCTGCCATCCTCCAGGTTCGATCCAGGCGAATCGGGGGCGCAGCAGTCACGTTCCACGGGGCTGTTCGGGACGCACCGGCCACTCGCCCGATTTGGCACAGCCTCGCTGAGCCAACATCTCGGAAAGTGACCGGCCCGCAGCGCCATTCGTCGGGGATCCGGGGCGGGCGTGAGGAGCTGTTCGAGTTGCTCCGGAGTTCGGCCTCACATCCAAAAGGAGGTGAAAGATGACTCCATTTCGTGTGGTCCGGCTGGCCGCGGTGCTTTCCCTGGCTGCCTGCGAACTGAACCCGATCGGTGACGTCCAGCCCTCGTACATGCTGGCCACGGTGGACGGCGCCCTCGAGAAGCAGTACGAGGGCACCGGCGAGTTCCACACGGGCACCCCCGGCCCGGGAAGAAAGCAGTTCCAGGTGACCTCGCAGGGGCAGGGCGCATCCGCCAACCAGAGCTTCACCCTTACGCGCTGGGACGGCGGCAGGCTGGGTCGGGGCACCCATCCCATCACCCTGGTAGACGACGCCGGATTCAGAGGGCAGATGCGCGGCATCACTGTGCAGTTCGCCACTCGGGAAGGGAACCAGGAACAGCGCTTTGTCGCGGAATCGGGGGAGCTGGAGATCACGTCGTCGTCAGAGACACTCGTGGAGGGGCGTTTCCGCTTCACCGGGTTCCGCTACTGCGCGCGCGAGGTGGTCCGCTCCAATCCCCCGGTACCCCCGGTGGGGCCGTGCACGCCACTGCTGGCCGCCCCCGTTCCGGATGCGCCGAAGATCACCGTCTCAGGCTCGTTCGTGACGAAGCCTCTGGAGGTGACAGGGGGGATCCGGGAGCCCGGGCGGTGACCGGCGCGGAGGGCACCCTCCGACGAGAGACGCGAGGCCACGGACGACGTCCGCGGCCTCGCGTGCATTCCTCCCCGGCTGCCCCGCCGTCCTATCCCATCGGGTGCCGGAACTCCGCCGAATAGCGGCCCGTGAGGTGGTGCTCAAGCTGCCGCTCGATGTCGGTGAGCAGGGAGCTGGCCCCGAAGCGGAACAGCTCGGGCCGCAGGTACTCCGTCCCCAGCTCCTCCTTCATCATCATCATCCACTCCAGCGACTGCTTGGCCGTGCGGATCCCTCCCGCCGGCTTGAACCCCACCCGGTGCCCCGTCCGCTCCCGGTAGTCGCGGATGGAGCGCGCCATCGTGAGCCCGACCGGGAGCGTGGCGTTCTCCGCCTCCTTGCCGGTGGAGGTCTTGATGAAGTCCGCCCCCGCCATCATGCACACCAGCGACGCCTTCGTCACGTTGCGGAGCGTCGCCAGCTCGCCGGTGGCCAGGATCGTCTTCAGGTGCGCCGGGCCGCACGCCTCGCGGAAGGCGCGCACCTCGTCGTAGAGCGCCTCCCAGTTGCCCGTGAGCACGTGCGCGCGAGTGATGACGATGTCGATCTCCGCCGCCCCGGCCTCGACTGAAGCGTGGATCTCCTCCACCCGCTGCTTGAACGGCGAGAGCCCCGCCGGGAATCCCGTGGAGACCGCCGCCACCGGGATCCCGGAGCCGCGCAGCGCCTCCACCGCCGTCTCCACCAGCGTGTGGTAGACGCACACCGCCGCCGTGTGGATGGGGAGGTCCTCCACGCCCAGCCCCTCCAGGATCTCCTGCCGCACCGGCTGGCGCGCCTTGGCGCAGAGCCGGCGCACCCGGCCGGGGGTGTCGTCGCCCGCCAGGGTGGTGAGGTCCATGAGCGTGACCGCGCGGAGGAGCCACGCCGCCTGCCACTCCTTCTTCACCGTGCGGCGCGCCCCGATGCTCCCCGCGCGCCGCTCCACGGCGCTCCGGTTCACCCGCGCGTCCGCCACCCAGTCCAGGTCCAGCGGCGTACCGGGGTTGCGCTCCTCCTCGTGCGCCGTCGCGGGCGCGGCCTTCCCCGCGGGGACGGCCACCAGCTTCTTTGCTTTCGTCGTCGCCATTCTCGTCCTTCCAGGCCGCCGCGCGAGGGAGCGCGCACGGATGCGAATTCGCCGGAAAACCGCAGCGGAACAAGATATGCTCCCCGGCGCCACACCGCCACCGGCCGGGCCGCACGACGCGTACCGGCACCGCTCCCCACCGCTCCCGCGAGCCATGCAGACCAGCGCGATCTTCTGGGACCTGGGCGGCGTGCTCCTGAGCAACGGGTGGGACCGGGAGCAGCGCGCGGCCGTCCTGGAGCGCTTCGGGGTGGAGCTGGAAGAGTTCGAGGACCGCCACCGCGAGATCGTCCCCGCCCTGGAGACCGGGCGCTGTACCCTGGACGACTACCTGCGCGCCACGGTCTTCCACGAGCCCCGCGCCTTCACTGCCGCGCGGTTGCGGGAGGCGATGCTGGCGCAGTCGGAGGCGTTCCCTGGCTGCCTCGAGGTGGTGGACCGTCTCGCGAAGGGCGGGCGGTACCTGCTGGCGACGCTCAACAACGAGTCGCGCGAGCTGAACGAGTACCGCATCGCCCGCTTCGAGCTGCGGCGCCGCTTCACCTGCTTCTTCAGCTCCTCGTTTCTGGGAGCCATGAAGCCGGACGGGCGGATCTACCGCACCGCGCTGGCGGTCGTCCAGCGTGCCCCCGACGAGACGGTGTTCGTGGACGACCGCGCGCAGAACCTGGAGCCCGCCCGCGCCCTGGGAATGCGCACCCTGCACTTTCGCGGGGAGCAGGGACCCGAGGCGCTGGTGCACGGCCTCCGGGAGCTGGGCGTGGAGGTCTGACGGAGGCGGCGCCATACGCGAAGGCGGGGCGCCGAGAAACCTGGCGCCCCGCCTCTCCCCTCGCGTCGGTGGTCGTGGCGCTACCGTCCGACCTGCCGGGTCACGTCCACCGTGTGGCCGCACATCGTTCCCTTCACCGTGAGGGTGCGGGAGGCCGGCTCCAGGGTGGAGGTGACGTCCAGCGTGCACGCGCCGGAGCGGCCGTCGCTCGCCGACCAGGTGAAGCCGCCCGTCTGGCTCACCGTCTGCGGGCCGCTCGGCAGGCCGTTCACCACCCGGTGCGCCGACCTGACCGTTATGCTCGGGTTGCCCGTCACCGTGAGAACGGCGCCCCCGCTCCGGCGCGCCGGGAACGCGCAGGCGCTCTGCGTCTTCGTCGCGGTCGTCTCCAGCGTGAGCGACCGCGCCGCCCGGTCGATCTCCCCCTTCATGCTCCCGCTCACCGCCACCGATCCGCCCGCGGGGCACGGCCGCGTGGCGGTGAAGGTCCGCTCGACGGGGACCGGCTCCGCACTCGATCCCACGGAGAGGCCCACCCAGCTCCCGACCTGACCGCCCAGCACCGCGCCGCTCAGCGCGTCCAGCTCCTGGGCGAGGAGGGCGGCGTCCGCAGAGCCGAGGGAAGCATCGCCGGGAGAGGTGGCGCTCCGCTCGCACCCGGCGGCGAGGAGCGCCGCGGCAGCAAGGGCCAGCAGAGAGTGTTGCCTGCGCATGGCGGGATCTCCGTTCCAGGAGGTGGGGGTCGCCCGCCCCGGCGAAGCATCGGGGCGCAGGGAGAAAGATAAAGAGGGTGGCGCGGCGCGCCACCCTCTTCATCTCTTTCGGCTCAGGTCCCGCAGGGCTGCCTTTCGCCCAGCGCCTCGCGCCAGCGGGAGAGCCGCGGCGCCGCCGAGCGCGCCACCGGCTTCGGCCGGTACAGCGACATGGAGGTCAGGGAGGGCGGGCGCGAGGAGCGCCAGCGGCGGGCGCCCACCTGGTCGCCCATGTCGCGGGCCAGCGTGTGCAGCCGGGCGCGCGCGTGCTCCTTCTGGGGCGCGTCGCCCCACTCCAGCG
>DASYWD010000596.1 GCA_035936415.1 Longimicrobiaceae bacterium | reverse complement strand
CCCGGGGATCGATCCCCGGGCCCCCGCTCGCATTCCGAACCGCGCCGAGCCGCTACCGCGTGATCGCGGCCGAGTACCCCGCGAGCGACGGGCGCACGTTGCTGGAGGGGTCCACCACCTCCTGGATGGTGGCCCTGTAGGCGGAGGCGCGGTTCACGTCGGGAACGGAGAGGGTGACCAGCTTCCCGCTGGAGATCTTCCCGAACACCGCGACGCGGAGGGCGGTCCCCCCGGGGCGCGCGTAGACCGAGTACCCGCCCCCCGCGTCGGTCACGGCGCCGGCCTCGTCCGGGCCGCTCACGGAGATCAGCACGGCGCGGTCGTCCGCGGCCGGGGTGGTGAGCATCACCGTGAGGGTCCCCGGCTCGGGGTCCCTGGGCGCCAGGGTGCCCGCGTCGCCGCAGGCGGTCAGCGCGGCTCCGGCCAGGCAGGCGAGCACCAGGGCGATCCGTCTCCCGATCATTTCTACGGCTCCTTGAGGGCGGTTCGGTGGGGCGGCGGGGCGGGGCGCGGCTACGGCCGCGGCGGAGCGAGGTCTTCCAGGGCGGGCATCCCGGCGGGCACGGCCTGGCCGCTGGCGAGCATCCAGGCGCGCACGTCGCCTAGGTCCAGGCGGCCGTTGCGGTTCCCCTCCAGGTCCAGGAGCCGCACCTCCTCCTCCGTGAGCGTCCTCGCGGCGCCCATGAGGTGGTCGAGCACGGTCTCCACCCGGAGGCTGGTCGCCAGCACGGGGAGGGTGAAGGCGCGGGAGGCGGTCTGTCCGCCGGAGACGGCGGCCGCGGTGAAGCGGAAGATCCCGGCCCGGGTGGGCACGCCGCGCAGGGTGCCGTCGGCGCTCAGGACCACGCCCGGCGGGAGCTCGCCGCCCGACAGCCTCCAGGCCACCGCGCCGGGGGCGCCGGCCGCCTGCAGCGCGTCGGCGTAGTCGCGGCCCACGATCCCGGCCGGGCGGACGGTGTCGGAGGCCACGGCGAAAGCGGCCCCCGGCGCGCCGCCGAGGGAGATCCGCACCTGGAACCCGGTGGCGGTGGCGGCCTCCACGGCGATGGTGATCCCCGCCGCGGCGTCGGTGAAGGTCTCACCGGGCGTCCAGGCGGCACCGTCGTCGTTGGGGTTGCCGTTGCCGTCCACGTCCACCACCCGCGCCGGGCGCTCCGCCGCCTGGGGGTCCACGCGGTGCAGCACCACCGCCTCGGCGGGGAGCCGGCCGCCGCCGTCGTAGCCTGCGCCGCGGCGCGCCTCCACCGTGTAGAAGTGCCGCGTCCCGGGGATGGGGACCTGCGCCATCCGGTAGTTGCCGGCCGGCGCCTGCGCGGTCCGCTCGATCACGATGGTCCGCGTCGTCCCCGGCTCCGCGACGTACTTGCGCGCGGGGGGGATCCAGCCGAGCAGGTCCTTGTGGTAGGCGATGGGGTGGTTGGCGACGTGGGTGGACTGTTCCGCGTCCCACCTGCCGCCCATGCTCATCACGTCCCAGCGGGAGTCGTAGGTCTGGGCGTACGGCCCGGAGGAGTGCGGGAGGCCGAAGGAGTGCCCCGCCTCGTGCGCGTAGGTCATCTGGGTGGCCCAGGAGGCCATCCAGGTCAGGCCCACGGTGCGGGTCTGTCCGTCGCGGTTGATCGTCCAGCTCCCGCCCCAGGAGTAGCCGTCCAGGTCGCCGTTGAACTGCAGGTTGACGCCCGCGTAGGAGGGGAAGTGCACTTCGGCGTCGGCCACGCCGGTGCAGTCGTCCACCAGCCGGGCGAAGCTGATGCGGCCGTTGGGGAAGTAGTAGGCGCGGTCGCGGGGGAGCGTGTGCCACCCGGACACCGTGCTCCCGGTGACCCCCACGCGGCCCTCGGAGGCCTCGCGCCAGTACTCGTCCAGCCCGGGGTAGGCGGCGCCGAGCCACCGCTCGTAGGTGCTGCGGGGCCTCGGCTCCGTCGTGGGGGAGTCGCCGAAGCGGCAGAGGATGGTGACGAAGGGCTTGGGCCCGCTCTGAGCCGCCGCGCCGGCCGTGGAGAAGCGCGCGCCGGAGACGTCGGCCCGCACCTCGGTCGCGCGGAGGAGCACACCGGCCCCGTCGCCCGCGCTCACGCGCTCGGCGCGGAGGGTGACGCGGCGGCGGTTCAGCGCCAGCACCCCGCCCTCCGTCTCCACCTC
>DASYWD010000595.1 GCA_035936415.1 Longimicrobiaceae bacterium | reverse complement strand
CCCTAAGCGCGCGGCTCTCTCACTTTCAGCGCGCGGCTACCTTGCTCTCCAGAGATCTTGCGAAATTCACTGCGAGAGAATCCGCATGATCTTGAACCCAGGGATCCATGTCCGACTTCACCGCCGTACGAGCGGACTGCTCCTCGTTAGCTTGCACGAGCCAGGCTTCAGCCTGGTCCTTGACCTGCGTCTCCTCCCGAGCGTCGGCGAGGAGGATGGCACGCTTTGCAGCATCGATCGTCCTGTCCCACTCCTGCATCATCGCGGCCGCTTCTGCAAGCGCTAGATAGACCCAGGCTACCTTTTCGACTGGCCCGGCTCCACCGGCGAGTGACGCGGCAGCGCTCCAGGCTTCCTCGAAGCGCTTTCGGTCGTCAATACCTGCTGCTGCCTTCGCGATGTGTGCGAGCACGCGGGCATGCATGCCTGCACGCGGGAAATGCGTCTGGAGAGCTGTTAGCACCGTGAGCGCGGGTGCGAAGATGCCCTGGTCCATCCAGAACACTGCCACGTCGTGTGCGAGTACCGGCAGCAGAGCGTGGTTCGGCCCATATGCCCGCAGTGCCGATGCAGCGAGTTCCTCAGCATCGCGAACCTGCTGGCGCTTCACGGCCACAACAAACAGGTCGTGCAAGGCCATGCCCTGAACGTTCCGCAATCCCTTGCGCTTGGCTGCCCGATACGCACGCAGGAACGACTTGTGGGCCGCTGGCAGATTGCCGCGCTGCAGATACAGGTTGCCAAGTCCGCCGAACGCGAGCGCATACGACTCCCAGTCGCCGCTCTGCCGGCCAAGCAGGATCGCGCGGCGGAACCAGGTCTCCGCCCTCGGATATTCGGCCCGTTCACGCGCAATGCGGCCGACGGAGTAGGACAGCCGCGCGTCACTCGCGGCTGTCAGCGCCGCGGCCTGGATGTACGCCAGCGACGTGGCGGTCTTGTCGTTCTTCTCGGCCCATTCGCCGATCCGCTGGCAGGCGGCGGCTACGCGGCGGCGGTCCGCGCCGGCGGGATCCGCGAGGAGCCGCGCGATCACGGCCAGCGGCCCTCGCAGGGCGTCGTCCATGTCGGCGGAGAGGAGCTTCACGCGGCGCCGCTCCTCCGCCCCGGCCGAGAACAGGCCCTTCCGGCGGGCAGGATCCGTTGCGGCCCAGAGGAGCACGTTGCGGAGCGACTGCCAGAGGAGGATCCCGAACTCCCCCTCGAACTCGGAAAGGACGCTGGAGCCTTCGAACTTTTCGTCGCCACGCGTGAGCGGAGGCGGAACCCGTACCGGACGGGGGGCGCGGCGGGAACCACTCTTCGGTTTGGTAGTCTTCATCTGGGCTCCTAGGGTGATTTCGAAGGCGAAATCGCGGAGTCGGGGGGAAGGTTGCAGGCTATCTCCGTACTTAGACGTACGGATATAGTAATAGCCTCGACTTGTGGACGCCATGACCTGAGCACGATTTTTGTGCTCTCATCTCGTGCCTGATACCACCGGAGGTGATGCTTTGTTCACTGTTGAGCTACGGAAGCCGGTGTCCGGCTGTCCGCAAATGCCTGACGCGCCGGCTGTTGACGAAGTGTACAGCAAGCCGTGGGCCAGAGTGGACGCCCGGGTGGAGGGTGTGTGCGCGGAGCCGGTGGAAGAGCAGGAATCTCGTTGGATGATCGAGGGTCCGCCCATGCTCCGGGGCTGTCCGCGACCCGAGCCGCCCCGGCTCGATGCCCGTTCCGCGTGCCGCACTTCGCGAGAGCGTGGGCAGCGTGCCCGGATGCTGGATCCCGGAGCGCCCCCCCACGGCCGGTCGGCGGGATCTTTTGCGACACCCGTTGCGCGCAGGCGGGGAATTGCCTATGTTGTTTCGCTCGCCGCGCCGGGTTGCGCCGTTTCGGGCCTTCCGGACGCGCGGTTCAGGCAGGGTGCGCCGGAGCAGCCGCTCTACGTGGTCACGGCCTGCAGTATTAATGCGTCGCCCCCGCCCGAACAAGAGTCTTGACGAGGCCGAGGTGCCGGTCGGACTCTCGCGGGAGCAACTTTGGGAGCTCCCGGTCCTCCGCCTGCCGTGGGCGCGCAGGGATCCGGGACGGAGCGGGAAGGCATCTCCGTCACGGCGCGTTCGCGTCCGATCCACCACACCACCCTGGGGGTACGATGAGCAGCAGGGACGAGAAGGAAGACACCACGATCTACAAGGTGGTCGTCAACCACGAGGAGCAGTACTCGATCTGGCCGGCCCACAAGGATCTGCCGCTCGGCTGGGAAGCCGTCGGCAAGGAGGGGCTCAAGGACGATTGCCTCGCCTACATCAAGGAGGTCTGGACCGACATGCGTCCGAAGAGCCTCCGCGAGAAGATGCAGGCGGCCGGGCAGGGCTGATCCCGGCCGGCGACCCCGATCCTGCGGCACCGCACACCACCCCGGCGGGGGAGCAAGCCCCCGCCGGGGTCTTCACGCACCCCTGGGCAGCCGACGACGCAGCCATGAAGCTCCACACCGCGCCGGACCGCTGGATCGCGCGCCGCTCCCCTGGCCCGGCGGCGCGTCTCCGGCTCTTCTGCTTTCCCTACGCCGGGGGCGGGGCCTCGATCTACCGCGACTGGCAGCAGAGTCTTCCGGCAGAGGTCGACGTGTGCCCGGTGCAGCTTCCTGGACGGGAGAACCGGTTCGCCGAGCCGCCCTTCGACCGCCTCGCCCCCCTGGTGCAGACGCTGGCCGACGCGCTCGCGCCGCACATGGACGCGCCGTTCGCCTTCTACGGCTACAGCAACGGCGCGCTGGTCGGCTTCGAGCTCGCGCGGGAGCTGCGGCGGCGCGGGATGCGCGGGCCGGAGCAACTGTTCGCGGCCGCGTGTCCCGCGCCCCACCTCCCCGACCGGGACCCGCCGATCCACGCGCTCCCGGACGGCGAGCTGGTCGCGGAGATCCGGCGCCTCAACGGGACCCCGGACGAAGTGTTCCACAGCGACGAGCTGATGCAGCTCCTGATCCCGCTGCTCCGCGCCGATGCGGCCATTCACGAGACGTACGTCCACCCGCCGGAGGAGCCGCTCGACGTGCCCATCACCGCGAGCGGTGGGACGAACGACCCCAAGGCGGACCGCGCGGAGATGGAGGCCTGGGCGGAGCACACCCGCGCGGGCTTCTCCCTGCGCATGGTGCCCGGCGACCATTTCTTCATCCACTCCGCCCTTCCCGTGGTCCTCCGGGACCTTGCGCAGGACCTCCAGGGGATCCTGCGCCGGGTGCGGGAGCCGCAGCGGGCGTGAGCGCGGCCGATCCGGCCTGGGGGTCCGCCCCGGACACCGTCACGGCGCGGGAGGGGGAGGTGCACGTCTGGTCCGCGCCGCTGGACCCGCCCGGGGAGGCGGTGCGCCGCTACGGCGCGCTGCTCGCCCCGGACGAGCGGGCCCGGGCGGGCCGCTTCCACTTCGAGCGCGACCGGAGGCGCTTCACGGTGGCGCGCGGGGTGCTCCGGTCGATGCTCGGCCGCTACCTGGGGCTGGATCCCCGCAGGGTGGAGTTCCGCTACGAGTCGCACGGGAAGCCGGCGCTCGCCGGAGAGCCCGCCGCGGGCGGGCTCCGCTTCAACGTGTCGCACTCCGGGGAGATGGCGCTCTACGCGGTGGCCGCGGGTCGGGAGCTCGGCGTCGACGTGGAGGAGGTGCGCCCCATGGAGGACGGCCTGCAGATCGCGGAGCGGTTCTTCTCGGCGGCTGAGGTGGCTGCGTTCCGGGCGCTCCCGGCGGAGATCCGCGACGACGCGTTCTTCAACTGCTGGACGCGCAAGGAGGCGTTCATCAAGGCGGTGGGCGAGGGGCTCTCGTTCCCGCTGCACGTCTTCGACGTGACGCTGGCGCCGGGCGAGCCGGCGCGTCTGCTGGCGTCGCGCGACCCGAACCAGGCCGAGCGGTGGTCGCTGCGGGGGCTCCCCGACCCGGCGCCGGGGTACCGGGCCGCGGTCGTGGTGGAGGGCGACGGATGGGGCCTCGCCTGCTGGCGCTGGGAAGAGCCCGCTACGCGGTAGCCGGACCCGGCGGTCGAACCATGCACAACACAGGAGAGACCCGGATGAAGACGCGTCGTACGATGCTGGCCGCGGTGCTGGCCCTGGGCATGGGCGTCCTGCCGGCGTGGCGCACGGGCGGGGCCGCCGCCGAGTACGAGATCGACCAGTCCCACTCGCAGGTGCTGTTCAGGGTCAAGCACATGGGAATCAGCACGGTGACCGGTCGCTTCCGCGACTTTTCGGGGACGATCGTGTACGACCCGCAGAACCTGGCGGCGTCGAGCGCCCGCGCCACGATCCGGACGGCCAGCATCGACACGGACAACGACCGGCGCGACGCCCACCTGCGGAGCGCCGACTTCTTCGAGGCGGAGAAGCACCCGGAGATCAGCTTCACGGCGAACCGCGTGCGCGCGGCTTCCGGCGAGTCGTTCAAGCTGGACGGCACCCTCACGATGCGCGGCGTCACCCGGCCGATCACGCTGGACGTGGAGCGGGCGGGGCCGGTGCGCGGGCCGGACGGCCGGGAGCGCATGGCGTTCAACGCCACGACCCGGCTGGACCGGACCGACTACGGGCTGACCTGGAACCGCGCGCTGGAGGCGGGGGGCGTAGTGGTGAGCAACGAGGTGCAGATCGTCCTCGAGCTGGCCGCGATCCGCAAACCGTGACGCGCGGCCGTGAGATCGGGGCGCGAAGGCGGCTGCCGACGGGGAGCGGTGCCGCATTCTGCAACGAGGCTGGCGTTGTGCGGCACCCGGCGCCTAGTCCGGGTCCTCGCCGCCCGTCCGCGGGTCGGAGCTCGCGGCCTCGCGCAGCCGGAGCAGCTCGGCGAGAAAGGCGTCGGCCGCCGTGGCGAACGCGCCGGTGCGCCGGAGCTCGGTGGGGGTGGCGCCGGTGAACTCGTACACCGCTCGGCGGAGGCTGCTGTCGGTGGCGTACCCGCAGGTGTGCGCCACCGACAGCACCGTCTCGTCCGGGTAGTCGAGCAGCTCCGCCGCGAGCAGCACCCGGATCCACGCCAGGAGGCGCCGGGGCGGTGGGAGGTGGGAGCGCTCGCACCAGCGGAGCAGCGCGCGGTCTGAGAGGTTGAGCGCCGAGGCCAGGTCGGCTCCCTGGCCGCCGCCCGTGGCGACCTCGGTCGCGGCCAGCAGCACCGCCCGCCCGCGGCTGGAGACGAACGAAGGAAGGGCGTTCGTGAGGAAGCTGCGCGTCAGGCGCCCCTGCATCGCCCGGATCTTCCGCGCGATGCTCTCGGTGGTCTCGTCCCGGTCGAGGGCGATCACCTCGGAGACGCCCCACTCGCCCAGGGTGCGCAGGTCGTGGAAGCGCCCGGGCTGGATCTCCAGCGCGGCGAGCACCGTCACTGCGGGGAATCGGCCGAGGAGCATCCGCAGCTGGGGAGAGAGCTCCCTGCGGCCCGGCATCTCCGCGTAGGGATCGACCACCGCGAGCGAGGTGAGCGGTGCCTCGTCGAGGAACCGCGCCAGCGACTCCCACGTGGGGACGGTGATGCACTCGAACCGCTCCCCGGCCGCCCGGTGCACCCGCTCGCGCAGCACGGCGTCGGGATGCATGACGAACAGGAGGCGCGCGGGCCTGGCACCCATATGCAGGTAGGTAGGCAGGGGCCGGAGAGCGGTCTGAAGGGCGGCGGAGGTCATTCCGGGAGCGCGTTTCTCCGGGGTGTGCCCAGCAAGCTTCGGCCCAGCCTGGGAGGGCGGGGGCGAGGGAGGGGCCCGGCGTGCGGTGTGGATGGACGTTACGGCGGCGCGGCCGGGGAGTCGAGACCCGGCCGGGACGGCCTCACATAGTACGCGGCATCGATTGAGTATCGGCCGCCTTCCGTTTATTCTTCATCGCCGGAGCAGGCCATTTCGACGAAGAGCAGTCCGGTACCCACACCAACCGACGACGCGATGAACACGACCTCTGCGGCCTTCGCGCCGGTCGAGGCAGCCAACGACGAGGACACCCCGGACACGCCACGCCGGATCGCCACGGTGGGCGTGGTCGGCGCGGGGGTGATGGGAGTGGGCGTCGCGCAGAGCCTGGCGCAGACCGGGCATCGCGCCGTGCTGCTCGACCTCGAGGACGAGGTCCTGGGCAGGGCGAGGCGCGAGATCGAGCGCAACGTACGCTTCCACGGGATGATCGCCCGGCAGAAGGGCGGCCCGGCGCTCCCGGAGCTGATGGAGCGGATCACCTTCACCACGGACTACGCGCCCTTCGCGGAGTGCGACTTCGTGGTGGAGAACGCCACGGAGAAGGAAGCCGTCAAGAAGGGGATCTACCCCGTCATCGACGAGGTCTGCCCGCCGCACGCGGTGTTCGCGGCCAACACGTCGTGCATCTCCATCACGCGGATTGGCGGGTGGACCCGCCGCCCGGACCGGGTGCTGGGGATGCACTTCATGAACCCGGTGCCGCTCAAGCCGGTCGTGGAGACCATCCGCGGCCACTACACCTCGCCGGAGACCGTCGGCACCGCGCTCCAGCTCCTGAAGCAGATGGGGAAGGAGGGGATCGTGGTGAACGACCTCCCCGGCTTCGTCTCCAACCGCGTGCTGATGCTCACCATCAACGAGGCCGTGTGGGAGGTGATGGACGGCGTCGCCAGCGCGGAGGACGTGGACCGGATCTTCGTCACCTGCTTCGGGCACAAGATGGGGCCGCTCGCCACGGGCGACCTGATCGGGCTGGACACCATCCTGTACTCGCTGGAGGTGCTCCAGGAGAGCTACGGGGATCCCAAGTTCCGTCCCTGCCCGCTGCTCCGGAAGATGGTCGACGCGGGCCTGCACGGAAGAAAGACCGGGAAGGGTTTTTTCGACTACACGGTCTGACCACACAACAACGATCGAAGGCAGGGGAGCAGAGCGATGGAAGACAACAAGACCAGGATCCGCGAGTTCATCGGCCGGCACGTCCGCGGGCACGAGCTTCAGGACGACGAGGACATCTTCGCGACCGGGTTCGTGAACTCCATGTTCGCCATGCAGCTGGTCCAGTTCGTGGAGCAGGCGTTCGGGATCACCGTGGAGAACGAGGACCTGGAGATCGACAACTTCCGCTCCGTGAACGCCATCGCGGCACTGGTGGAGCGGAAGGCCGCGGCGCCCGCCACGTGAGCGCGCCGGCCGGGGCGTCGGAGGTCGTGACGCCCGCCGGCCCGCACGACGGAGGCGCCTGGGACCGCCTGGGGATCCGCGCGTGGGTGGAGCGGGAGATCGTCCCCTTCGCGGGCGAGTGGGACCGCGCCGGAACGACGCCGCCGGAGACGGTCCGCGCGATGGCGGAGGCGGGCTACCTGGGCGCCCTGGTGCCGGCGGAGCAGGGCGGGGCGGGGGCGGACTGGGCCACCTTCACGGTGCTGAACGAGGAGCTGGGCCGCGGGTGCTCGTCCATCCGCTCGCTGCTCACCGTGCACAGCATGGCGGTCTACGCCGTGCTTCGCTGGGGGAGCCGCGCGCAGAAGGAGCGCTGGCTGCGGCCGCTGGCGCGCGGCGAGACCATCGGCGCTTTCGGGCTCAGCGAGCCGGGGGCCGGCAGCGACGCCGCCGCCATCGAGACGGAGGCGGTCGCGGAGGACGGCGGCTACCGCCTGCACGGGCGGAAGAAGTGGACCACCTACGGACAGCTCGCCGGGCTCTTCCTGGTGTTCGCGAAGGCGGAGGGGAAGCCGGTGGCGTTCCTGCTGGAGCGGGACACGCCCGGCCTGGACGTGCAGCCGCTACGGGGGATCACGGGGACGCGCGCCTCCATGCTGGCGGAGCTGCACCTCGACGGCGCCTTCGTGCCGAAGGAGAACCGCATCGGCGGCCCCGGCTTCGGGATCGGAGTGGCGCTCTCGGTCCTGGAGGTGGGGCGCCTGAGCGTCGCCGCCGGGTGCGTGGGGATCGTCCAGGCGTGCCTGGACGCCTCGCTCGCCTACGCCAGCGTGCGCGAGCAGTTCGGCGGCCCCATCCGCGAGCACCAGCTCGTACAGCGGATGATCACGGACATGGCGACGGAGCTGCGCGCCGCCCGCCTCCTCTGCCGGCACGCGGCGGAGCTGCGCGACGCGGGCGACCCTACCGCCGTGGAGGAGATCTTCGCCGCCAAGTACTTCGCGTCCACTGCCGCGACCCGGGCGGCGCTCGCCGCGGTGCAGGTCCACGGCGCCAACGGGTGCAGCGAGGCGTATCCCGTGGAGCGCTACCTCCGCGACTCCCGGGTGATGGAGATCATCGAGGGGAGCACGCAGATCCAGCAGGTCACCATCGCGCAGAACGAATACCGCCGGTTCGACGCGTCGAACGCCTGACCGACCACACCACGCACCGAAACCTTCGTGAGCAGCACCATGAGCGAGACCGAGACGCCGACGGCCACCCTCCCCGCGGGCGCGGAGGCCGCCACGGCGCCGCCGTCCGGGGACGGACGCAAGACGAGAAAGATCAAGGTGGTCGTCTGGGACCTGGACAACACCGTCTGGGACGGGGTGCTGCTGGAGGACCCCACGGTCGTCCTCAAGCCGCAGGTGCCGGGAATCATCCGGGCCCTGGACGAGCGCGGGATCCTGCAGTCCGTGGCGAGCAAGAACGACCACGACACGGCCATGGCGAAGCTGCGCGAGCTGGGGCTGGACGAGTTCTTCCTGTATCCGCAGGTCAACTGGAACTCCAAGGCCAGCTCCATCGAGCAGATCCGCAGGTCGATCAACATCGGGATCGACGCAATCGCCTTCGTGGACGACCAGCCCTTCGAGCGCGAGGAGGTGGCCCACACGCACCCGGAGGTGCTCTGCATCGACACGGCGGAGCTGGACGGCCTCCTGGAGCTGCCGGAGATGAACCCGGAGTTCATCACCGACGATTCGCGCACCCGCCGGCGCATGTACATGGCGGACATCGCGCGGAACCGGGCGGAGGCGGACTACGTGGGGCCCACCGACGAGTTCCTCGCCACGCTGGGGATGCGCTTCACCCTCGCCCGCTGCGGCGAGGAGGACCTGCAGCGCGCCGAGGAGCTGACCGTCCGCACCAACCAGCTCAACACCACGGGCTACACCTACTCGTACGAGGAGCTGAACGCGCTGCGGCGGTCGCCGGACCACCTGCTGCTCGTCGCCTCCCTGGAGGACCGCTACGGCACCTACGGCAAGATCGGCCTGGCGCTGGTGGAGAAGGGCGCCGAGGCGTGGACGCTGAAGCTGCTCCTGATGTCGTGCCGGGTGATGTCGCGCGGGGTGGGGACGATCCTGATGAACCACGTGATGATGCTGGCCCGCGACGCCGGGGTGAAGTTCCGCGCCGAGTTCAGGCACAACGGGCGCAACCGGATGATGTACGTGACCTACAAGTTCGGCGGCTTCCGCGAGGTGTCCGAGACGGACGGGCTGATCCTGCTGGAGCACGAGCTGGAGGGGATCCAGCCGTTCCCGGACTACGTGGACGTCCGGATCGAGGAGTAGGGAGCGGAGCGGGGGCGGCTCACCCGCTCCCGGCGTGGAGCCGCCGCTCCTGCGGGTAGGGGTAGAAGTCCGGGATGTCGCCCGCCTCCTGCCGCCGCTGCATCTCCCGCCAGAACCCCGCCGTCAGAAGGTCCCCGTGCTCCTCCAGGAAGATCTCCCGCAGCGGCCCTGCGGGGACCAGGAAGGGGAGGAACTCCTCCGGGAAGACGTCTCCCTCCTCC
The DNA here is from genome assembly GCA_035936415.1 of Longimicrobiaceae bacterium. Taxonomy (NCBI): domain Bacteria; kingdom Pseudomonadati; phylum Gemmatimonadota; class Longimicrobiia; order Longimicrobiales; family Longimicrobiaceae; species Longimicrobiaceae bacterium. The sequence goes on along the minus strand of DASYWD010000595.1, from coordinate 11,504 downwards.
ACGGAGAACCAGGGCTCGGCGCTCATCTCGTCCTCCTCGTTCCGCGCCACCGGGAGCGAGCGGAAGCGGACCTCGGTCAGCAGCGAGAGCTCGTCGTAGTCGTAGAAGATCACCCGCCCGTGGCGTGACACGCCGAAGTTCTTGAGGAGCAGGTCGCCGGGGAACACGTTGGCGCAGGCCAGGTCCTTGATGGCGCTCCCGTAGTCGGTCACCGCGGCCCGCGCCGCCGGCTCGTCCGCCTCGCGCAGGTACAGGTCCAGCGGGCGCAGCCGCCGCTCCGTGTACAGGTGGTCGATCACCACGCACCCGTCGGTCACCCGCACGCTCTCCCCCGCCTGCGCCACCAGCTCTTCCAGCAGCTCCGGCGCGAACTTCTCCCGCGGGAACTCCAGCCCCTCGAACTCCTGCGCGTCCGCCAGCCGCCCCACCCGGTCGTGGGCGAAGACCAGGCGGTAGCGGTCCTTCACGTGCTCGCGCGTCACGGTCTTGGGCGCCGCGAAGGTGTCGCGCATCACCTTGAAGACCACGTTGTACGCGGGAAGGGTGAAGACCAGCATCACCAGCCCCGGCACCCCTTCCGCCGGCTCGAACCGGGCGTCCGGCTGCGCGAGCTGCCGCACCAGCTCCCGGTACAGCTCCGTCTTCCCGTGCCGGTTGTGGCCGAGGCTGCTGTACAGCTCGTTGACCGCCTTGGCCGGCATCAGGGTGCGGAGGAACTCGACCGTTTCCCGGGCCCGCCCGGTGTCGGCATGGAAGTACGAGCGCGCGAAGCTGAACACCACGCTCACCTCGTCCGGTGAGGTGAGCACCGCGTCCGGCCTCACCCCCTCCGCCGGGTGCGCGAGCGGGACGACGAGCGGGCGCACCTCCCCGCTCGTCAGCCGCAGCCGCCCGACCACGTACGCGCCCTTGTTGCGGTAGAAGAGGAAGGGGAGGACCTCGGCGGCTGCGACCCGCTTCGCGTCCTCCCCGAGCTGGAGGCGGGCCTCGCGCGCGCAGAGCGCCGCGTCCCCGGACGGGTCTGCGAAGGCGTCCGCCAGCTCCGTCGCGCGGAAGATACGCTCGAAGCAGGCCGCGTCCACCGCGTCGGCGGGAAGGGTGGCGTGCAGCGGCGGCGCGTCGGGGAGGGGCCACTCCGGGCAGTCTGCGGTGAACTCGGTGCGCCGGTCCACGCCGCTCGTCCCCAGCACCCGCCGCACCACCGAGTTGAAGAAGGTGGCCGCCAGCTCCGAGTTCGCGCGGCCACGCACCCGCTCCGCGTAGCGCTCCTTCCACTCCGCGTCTGCCGCCGCGTCGGGCGGCGGCGGCGGGATCCGGCCGCGCAGCTCGGCCACGGCCCGGTCCACCTCGCGCGGGTAGAGCGTGAGCCGCTCGGCCGCCTCCTCCTGCGCGGCGCGCCACTCCCGGCGGAGAAAGCGCCCGGGGGCGCGACGCGTCACCTCGCCGAAGGCGGCGAGGTACGCTTCGAAGGCGGCCAGGATCGCCTCCGCGGGATCGGTGTGCATCTCCCTCATCGGTGCTCCGGGTGCGGGTCTCGCGCGCCGCGGAGTGGAAGATCCGGGCCGCGAGGCTGTATCCCAGCGGAGCAGGTGCTTCGTACGGATACACCCCGCTCCCGATGGAGCAGTAGCGCCGACCCGCCGCAAGCCGCTGCATGGTTGTGGCTTGCGAGCAGCTGGGGCGCCGCCGCGGCCGTGGTACGAATGTTTCCCTGCCGACACCGGGCCCTGTACGGAGGCGCGCTCGTCCACCGCCGTCCCCCGCCTCGCCTCCACCTCCTCCACCAACGAGCCGTACCGCTGCTCTCCTCGTTTCCGCCCCGTACAGGCCGCCCCCGCCGGACCCCCGGACGCGATCGACGCACCTGGCCGTCGCCCCCCGTGTCAGAAACCGGCGGGCTCGCGCGTTCCATCCGGGGGACGCGGACGTCCCCGCCGCACGCCCGGACCGCCCTCGCCGACCCGACCCCTACGATCGATGACCGTGCCCCCGCTCGCCGTGCTGCCTTCCTGCGTTATGCACCTCGCCGCGCCTGCTTCCCCGTTCCTGGGCTCGGGCGGATGAGCGGCTCGGCACAGCCGGACCAGCCGCGGGGCTCCCCGGCAGGGCGTGAGGCGGAGAGCGACGCGCACGTGGTGGTGCGGGTCCTCTCCGGCGAGACCGGCTGCTACGCCGTGCTGGTGGAGCGGTACCAGGCCGTGCTCCACCGCTATGCGCGGGGGATGCTGCGCGACGCCGACCTGGCGAGCGACGTGGTGCAGGACAGCTTCGTGAAGGCGTACACGCACCTGGAGAGCTGCCGCGACCCGTCGCGCTTCGGCGCGTGGCTGTACCGGATCGTGGTGAACCGGTGCCGCGACCAGCTCAAGCGGCGCCGCCGCACGGTCGTGCCCCTGGAGGAGCACACCGCCGCGGCGCCCGACTCCGACGGCCCGGCGCTGCGGACCGACCGGGCAGAGCTGCGGGAAGCACTCGAGGGGGCACTCGCCGCGCTCCCCGAGCACCAGCGCGAGGCGTTCCTCCTCCGCCACGTGGACGGCCGCTCCTACGACGAGATGGCGCCGATGCTGAACGCTTCCGTGAGCGCCCTGAAGATGCGGGTGCTGCGGGCGCGGAGCGCACTGCAGGCGACCCTCCAGGGGGTGGTGTAGCGCGGCGGGGCGGGGGGATCTACTCCCGGCCCCCGCCGCCGTGCTCCGTCTCTCCGCTTCCCGGGCCTCCTTCCGCGGGAGGCTCCGGGTACGTGCGCCGGCCCTCCGCCACCGCCCGTACGCTCCCCTCCTTGCGCGGGCGCCCCCCCCTTCTCCCGTTCTCGCGCGCGGCGGCGGCCTTGGCCTCGCTGGTGGCGCCTCCCATGTGCTTTGCGGCCCACCGGCGCAGGTTGAAGCTGGCCGCGAGGAGCCCCGGCACGGACAGGTCCTCGTCCAGCTCCTCCCAGTGCAGCCCCTCCCCGTTCCCTTCCACCTCCACGGCGGCGAGCTGGTCCGGCGCCGCGTCGGCGAGCCGCGCCGACACGCTCGGCGGGAAGCCGAACACGAAGCCGCCCGCAAGCTCCACCACGATTCGCCCGTTCACGGCGTCGTAGCAGGCGCCCGTGGCGCGCGGCTCCGCCGCGTCGGCGTGCGTCGCGCGGGTGCGCGCCCCCGGGATCGCGGAGCGGATCTCCGCCTCAGTGCGTGGTGTCCTGGGCATGGATCCCGTCCCACCTTTCGAGGAAGTCCCGCCAGTTCGCTTCCACGATCCGCACCGCGCGGATCACGTCCGGGTCGCGCATCCCCCTGACCTCCAGCACCTCGGAAGCAGTGTCCTCGTCGCCGAGGGTGATCTTCACCACATCGCGATTCCTGAACACGTGCACGTGCGGCGGGTCGTGGTCGCGGGTGTAGATCCGCACGGAGAATCCGCTCTCCCGATGAACCGTCGGCACCGACGATAACCTATCGCTGGGTTGTGAGCAAGTCCCGGACGATCGTCGGGCCGGGATCGCCTCCAAATCCCGGCCCGACGACGCTCCCTGCTGCGGGAGACGCTCAGAACCAGCCTCGGTCGTAGCGGTCGCGGCCCGTCCCGCGGCTCCGGAACCAGCGGTCGTAGCCCCTTCCGCCGCCGTACCCTCCCCCATACCCCCGGTCGAACAGCCCGCCCGGGCGGCCGTAGTCCGCGCCGTATCGTCCCCACCCCTCCCCGCGCTCGGAGCCGCCGTACCCGCTTCCGAAGCGGCTGCGTCCGAAGCTCCTGCCATACGGCGACGGACTGCGGTCGTACCCGCGCTCCCCGCGCCCGCCGGTGATGGTGTTGAACAGCCCTTCCATCCCCCACCCGCCGCCCTGGTAGCCCGGGTCGTAGCCCCGCTCGCGCGCCCGGCCGCCGGTCCATCCCCCGCCGCGGCCACGGTACCCCGCGTCGTAGCCGCCCCGCATCTCGCCCTGGTAGTCCCATCCATAGCGTGCCATGCTCGTCCTCCTCGTCCAGGTGTACCCTTTCGGAACCCGGGGCACCGAGGCAAGTTGCACGCCTGTAAGCCGCCACCACGCCCGCCCGCCGCGGCGTGGCGGAAACCGCACTTTCTCCGGTGGCACCCGGTATGCCGGAGCGTGCTAGCCTGGAACCGTGCGCCCCGGGACTCCCCCGGCGGCGCCGGACGTCTCCGATCCCTGCACCACAGCACAACGGCAGCCATGCTCAAATCCCGTTCACTTCCGGCGCTCCTGCTCGCCGGGCTGGCCGCATGCGCCACCGCCCCCGCGGCCGCGCCCCCGGCGACGCTCCCGTCCGCGCCGGTCCCCGCCGCCGTAGCTGCGGCCGACCCGCTGGCGCAGTTCGACACCTTCCGCGCCCGCCCCTTCGACACCGGGCGGATGTGGACCTTCGACTTCCCGCCGCTCGACTACCTGGAGCGAACCTACGGCTTCCGCCCCACGCAGGCGTGGCTCGACAACGTCCGCCAGTCCGCGCTCCGCTTCGCCACCTGGTGCTCCGCCTCGTTCGTTTCGCCGCAGGGGCTGGTGCTCACCAACCACCACTGCGCCGTCCCCACCTTCGACCCGGCGCAGCGCCCGGGCGAAGACCTGCTCACCCACGGCTTCCACGCCCGGACGCTGGCCGAGGAGCGGCGCGTCCCCGACCTGTTCGTGGAGCAGCTAGTCGCCATCGAGGACGTGACCGCGCGGGTGCGCGGCGCGCTGGAGGGTGCCGGGACCGAGCAGGAGCGGGTGGCGCGGCGCGCCGAGGTGATCCGCGAGCTGGAGGCGGCCGAGCCGGACGGCCGGACCCGCTACCAGGTGGTGGAGTTCTACAACGGGGGCCGTTACTCGCGGTACACCTACCGCCGCTACGACGACGTGCGGCTGGTGTTCGCCCCCGAGCAGAAGATCGCCTTCTTCGGCGGCGACCCCGACAACTTCAACTATCCCCGCTTCAACCTGGACATGGCGCTGTACCGGGTGTACGGCGACGACGGGCGCCCCCTGCGCCCCGCCGGCCACCTGCGCTGGAGCGCCGCCGGCGCCCGCGAGGGCGACCCGGTGTTCGTGGTCGGCAACCCGGCCTCCACCCAGCGCCAGTTCACGGTGGCGCAGCTCGAGTACCTGCGCGACGTGCAGCAGGTGGCGCAGCTCGCGGTGTTCCGCGCGCAGCGCGACGCCATCCGCGAGGTGATGCGGCGCCTCCCCGAGCGCGGGCTGGAGCTGCGCGACGAGTTCTTCTCCATCGAGAACAGCATCAAGGCCATCACCGGCCGGCGCGAGGGCGCGCTCGACCCGGCGCTCTTCGGCCGCAAGGTGGCCTTCGAGCGTGACTTCCGGGCCGCGGTGCAGCGCGACGCCCGGCTCCGCGAGCGCTACGGCCCGGCGTGGGATTCCCTGGCCGCGCTGCAGGCGGCGAAGCGTCGGCTCGCGCCGGGGCTGCTCTACAACGCCTACCTGAACTCCGGGGCGCTGGGCCAGGCGCTCGCGCTCGCCCGCGCGCTGGAGAACCCGGAGAACGCCCGCTTCCGTGCCGCCGCCCTGGCGCACGACCCCGCGCCCGCCGAGGAGCAGGTGCTTCGCCTGACGCAGCTCCTCCACGTGGCGCAGGAGAACGTCCCGCGCGACGACGAGATCCTCCGCGCAGTGCTCGCCGGGCGCACCCCGGAGGTGGCCGCCCGGGAGATCGTCGCCGGCTACACCCTGGCCGACACGGCCGCCCGCCGCCGGCTCCTGGAGCAGGGCGCGTCCGCGTCCAGCCCCGACCCGGTGCTGCGGACCGCTCGCGAGGTGCTCCCGCTCCTGGTGGCCCGGCAGCAGGCGCTCCAAGCCATCACCGCCCGCGAGTCGCTGCGCCGCGCGGACCTGGGGCAGGCCTTCTTCGACGTGTTCGGCACCGACGTCCCGCCGGACGCCACCTTCACCCTCCGCCTGGCGGACGGCGTCGTGAAGGGGTACGAGGCGGACGGCCGGCTGCACCCGCACCAGACCACGTACTACGGCCTCTACGACCGCGCGCTCGCGTTCAACCAGGAGGGCGACTTCGACCTCCCGTCCCGCTGGGAGGGGCCGCCCCGTGGGCTGGACCTGAACGTGCCGTTCAACTTCGTGTCCACCAACGACATCATCGGCGGCAACTCCGGGTCGCCGGTGGTGAACCGGAACGCGGAGGTGGTGGGGCTGGCGTTCGACGGCAACCTGCAGTCGCTGCCGGGCAACTTCATCTTCGACGACACCCAGAACCGGACCATCTCCGTGCACTCGGCGGGGATGCTGGAAGCGTTGCGCGACGTGTACCGGGCGCAGCGTCTGGTCGCCGAGCTGACGGGTGGCCGTTGAGCCTGCGTTGAACGGCCGGGTTTGGGCGTGACCCCCTGCGGGGGTCGGGCTGCGGCGCCGTAGAGCACGAGACGACCGTGCTCAACGGCGGCGAGCCCCCGCAAACAGCCGCGGGGTCTCGCCCCTTCGGGCTCGCATCCCTCACGCGGCTCTGTGCGCCGAAAGTCCTGCTGTTGTCGTGCTCCCCCTTTCTCCCGCTTGCGGGGGAGAGGGGACCGGGGGGAGAGGGGGCCAGGCGCCTCCGCTCTCCCACCCCCGACGGAACCTGAACGAGACCGCTATCTCCATGCGACACGACTTCCGTTTCGTTCTCGCCGCAGCGCTTCTCCTCGCACCGGCTGCTCCCGTCCACGCGTTCGCCTCGCCGGCAGACACCGCGGGGGGGCGCGCCGCTCCCGCCGCGCAGGGGCGCACCTACTTCCCCGAGCCGGGGGAGCGGTGGGAGCGGCGGCGGCCGCAGCAGGTGGGGATGGACTCGGCGAGGCTGCGGGAGGCGGTGGAGTTCGCCCTGGCCAACGAGAGCAGGGCGCCGCGGAACCTGGCGCTCGCGCACTATCAGTCGTTCGGGCGGGAGCCCTTCGGGGAGGCGGTGGGGCCGTTCAGGGAGCGCGGCGACCCCACCGGGGTCGTCGTCCGCAACGGCTACATCGTGGCGGAGTGGGGCGATCCGCACCGCGTGGACATGACCTTCAGCGTCACCAAGAGCTTCCTCTCCACGGTCGTCGGCGTGGCGCTGGACCGCGGGCTCATTCGTAGCGTGGACGACCGCGTGGCGGAGTACACCGCCCCCGTTCTCCCGCTGGAGGAGGACCGCCGCAGCGGCGACCCCTCCCGGGTGGGGCGCTCCCCCTTCCTGGACCCGTTCTCGTCCCCGCACAACCGCACCATCACCTGGAACCACCTCCTTCGCCAGACCAGCGACTGGGAGGGGACGCTGTGGGGGAAGCCGGACTGGGCGGACCGGCCGTCGCAGAACACCGCCGAGTGGCTGACCCGGACGCGCAACGCGCCGGGTACGGTCTACGAGTACAACGATGTGCGGGTGAACGCGCTCGCCCTGGCGGCGCTGGAGGTGTGGCGCCGTCCGCTGCCGGAGGTGCTGCGCGAAGAGGTGATGGAGCCCATCGGCGCGTCGCGCACCTGGCGCTGGTACGGGTACGAGAACTCCTGGGTGGTGCTGGACGGGCACGCGATCCAGTCCGTGAGCGGGGGCGGGCACTGGGGCGGGGGGATGTTCATCAGCGCGCGGGACATGGCGCGATTCGGCTACCTGACGCTGCGGCGGGGGCGGTGGGGGAACCGGCAGGTGCTCTCGGAGGCATGGGTGCGGATGGCGCTGACTCCCACCCCGGTCGAGCCCGGCTACGGCTTCATGAACTGGTTCCTGAACACGGAGCAGAAGCGCTTCCCCAGCGCCCCCGCGTCTGCCTTCGCGCACCTGGGGAACGGTACCAACCTGGTCTACGTGGACCCGGAGAACGACTTGGTGGTCGTCGCCCGCTGGATCGACAACGCCCAGCTCGATGGGCTGATCCAGCGGGTACTGGCCTCGGTTCAGCGGCGGGGGTGAATCGCGCTCCGGGCAGTGGCGAAATAGGCATATCCGAAGATGGTGCAGTAAGCATACTCCTAACCTGGCGCGACATCTGGAGGTGGAGAGCGGAGCCGGGAGTGCCCGGCCCCGCTTACCTTCATGGGTGTTCTCCGCTGCTTCAGTTCAGTTCTCTCCCACCCGTGTCCCGGCCCAAGATTAGGCTGGAGCGGGAGGGACAACCCGCGTCGGCTCATCCGGTTCTTTCGAGCCACGAGCCCAATTGCGGCGCGTTGAATTGCCAGCGACGCCGGCGTTGTGCATGTCAGGGTATGGCCGTGCCACAGCTGTAGTAGTCCGACGCGCTGGCCCGGCCTCCGCTGCTATCGGTGACGGTCGCGGTGGCCCAGGAATCACAATACGGATCGGCGTAGCTGTACCCGCCCGCGTCATATAGCTCGACGGCATTGGTCCAGACAAAGCTGTACCCACCGCCGCTCCCTCCGGATGCATAGGCTTCGCAGCGGTTGTTTCCGGAGTCGCAGAGCACGTAGACGCTGGGCGGAGCCGGCGGCGCGGTGAGCAGCGAGTAGAGCAGGAGGTTCGGCGAGCCGGTCCCGGCGCTCGTCACCTTGCCGGTCGTTGCCGTGCTGGTGATGGCGTTGGCCACCGTCGCGGGCGAGGCCGTCGTGTTGTTCTGCAGGTAGAGCGCGGCCACTCCGGCCACGTGCGGCGAGGCCATCGAGGTGCCGCTGATGGTGTGGATCTGGGTGTCGCTCCCGTACCAGGCCGAGGTGATGCTGGAGCCCGGTGCGAACAGGTCCAGGCAGCTCCCGATGTTGGAGTACGAGGCTCTCGCGTCGGAGGAGGTCGTCGCGCCTACGGTGAGCGCCGCCCCCACACGCGCCGGGGAGTAGTTGCAGGCGTTCGCCCCGTTGCTGTTCCCCGCCGCGATGGCGTACGTCACCCCCGCGCTGATGGAGTTCTGAACCGCCTGGTCCACCGCGCTGTTGGCGCCGCCGCCCAGGCTCATGTTGGCCACGGCCGGTTTGACGTGGTTGGCGGTCACCCAGTCCACCCCCGCGATCACACCGCTCCAGGTGCCGGACCCGGCGCAGTCCAGGACGCGCACCGAGACAAGCCTCACACTCTTCGCGACGCCGTACGTCGCACCCCCGGTGGTGCCGGCCACGTGCGTCCCGTGCCCGTTGCAGTCGCTGGCGTTGCCGCCGTATGCGTCGTACCCCGCGACGGCACGCCCGCCGAACTCGGTGTGGCTGTAGCGGATGCCGGTGTCGAGGATGTAGACGTTCACCCCTGCCCCAGTCGCGTTGTACGTGTAATAGCTGTCGAGCGGACGGTCTCGCTGGTCGATGCGGTCCAGCCCCCACGTTGCGTTGCTCTGGGTGGCGCTGAGCGTGACCACCTCGTCCTGCTCGACGTACGCCACGTGCGGGTTGTTCCGGAGCGCGGCGAGCTGGCCGGCGTTCAACTTCGCGGCGAACCCGTTGAGCGCGGCCCGGTACACGTAGCGCGGAGTGGCGCCGACCGCCGCCGCTGCCGCGGCGGGTGATGCACCCTCCTTGAGGACGACGATGTACTGGTCCGGGACCGCGGCTCCCCCGGGGCCGGAGGCGAGCTGGGGCGCCGGAACCGCTTCCGGCACGACGGGGCTCGGAGTGTCGTCCGAGCAGGCGGCGAGCGCCACGACCATTCCTCCGAGCAACACTGCGGTGCTACGGTGCATGGGACCCTCTACGGTACGGGGGTGATGAGGGAGGACCCTCCCTCGGAAACCATGACGGCACCGCCGCTACAGCAACTGGAGGACCCGATCACGCAATTCCGTAAGTCGTTGGCCTGCTGGATAATAGTCTCAAGTGAGCGGACCAAACCGCCTAATTCTGGTGCATCAGAGGGAGCCGTGCACTAGAAAGGGGCGGCCTATGGCTCCGTCTGGCCCACCACCAGCCGCACCGGGATCCCCCCGTTCTTCGTCCGCAGCGCCTCCCGGAACCCGATGCGCACCTGCGCCTCCAGCCGCTTCTCGGCCGAGAGCAGGGCGAGGGTCCAGCCGGGGAGCCGCTGGTGCGCGAATCGGCCCAGCGCGGCGTACAGGTTCCGGAGCCCCTCCGTCTCCCCGACGCGGACGCCATAGGGCGGATTGCTGACCAGCCACCCCGGCCCCGGCGGCGGCTCCACCGCGGAGAGCGCCCGCACGTCCAGCGCGAGGTCGTCCGCGACGCCGGCGCGCTCCGCGTTCGCCCGGGCGGCCTCCACCGCCCCCGCGTCCCGATCCGACGCCTGGATCACCGCCGGCGAGGCCGGCAGGATCTCCTCCGTGGCGCGCTCCACCGTCTCCTCCCAGAGGCGCGCGTCGAAGTCCGGCCACTCCTGGAAAGCGTAGCGCCGCGGGGAGCGGTCCGCGGAGGCGAGCCCCGGGGCGATCCTCCGCGCCAGCAGCGCCCCTTCCATGGCCACCGTCCCGGAGCCGCACATGGGGTCCAGGAGCGGCGCCGTGCCGTCCCACCCGCTCCCCAGCAGCATCGCCGCGGCCAGCGTCTCCCGGAGCGGCGCCTTCGCGACCGCCTGGCGATAGCCGCGCAGGTGGAGGAGCGCGCCCGAGGCGTCCGCGCTCACCGTGCAGCGGTCGTACACGAAGCGGACCACGAAGAGCTGCCCGTCCGCGCCCTCGTCGTCCTCCTCGCTCCCGCGGACCGCTTCCGCGGCGCCCACCTCGCCGACGCTCCGCCCCACGGCGTCCAGGAGCCGTTCGGCGATGGCGCCCTCGTGGTAGAGCTTCGACTTCTTCGAAGTGACGCGCAGCCGCACCCTGCCGCCTCGCTGGACGAAGCGCTCCCACGGCACCCTGCGCGCGTGCCGCTCCAGCTCGAAGAAGGTGCGCGCCTTCCACTCCGCCACGCGCACCAGGACGCGGCTCGCCGTCCGCAGCCGCAGGTTCGCGTCGTACAGCTCCGCGGGCGGCCCCTCCCACGCGACACCCCCCGGCTCCGCCACGCCCTGGATCCCCATCCCCCGCAGCTCCGCCGCGCACGGCTCCTCCAGCCCGGGCGCGGTCACGGCGAACAGCGAAAGTCGGTCGGAGTCGTCTGGCATCGTCGGGGTCTGAAGGCGTGGCTCGGGCTCGGAGACGGGCGCAAGATGGAACCTCCGTGCCGCGGGGGATAGACTTTGTTCTCGGCGCCCACTAGACTGAATGCTCATCCATCCAGACGTGCGGTCGTGGCCCCGCCTCCGGCCGGGTCGTCATTCCGCGAGAATCCCCCGGCTCCGCCCCCGCACGGTCCCCGTGCACCACCCGCCGCACCCTGTGCCGTCCATGGACCACGCCCCGCGTGGCGCGCGCCCCTCCGGCCGCGCTCCGCTCCCGCTCCTCGTGGCGCTCGTCGTCGCCCTCACGGCGCCCGCCGCGGCCCGCGGACAGACCCCCGCTCCCGCGGACGCCCTGGCCGAAGCGTCGTGGCTGCGTGACGAGCGGGACTTCGCCGGGGCCGCGGAGCTGCTGCGGCGCCACGCCGCCGCGCACCCGGAGGACGCGAACGCGGCGAGGATGCTGGCGCAGACGCTCTACTGGGCGGGGGATGTCCCCGCCGCGGAGACGCGCTACGAGGGGGCGCTCCGCCGGTGGCCGGAGGACCCGTGGCTGCGGC
>DASYWD010000594.1 GCA_035936415.1 Longimicrobiaceae bacterium | reverse complement strand
GTTGGCCGTCCCCGTCACGTCCGTCGTGCGGAAGTAGAACTGCGGCCGGTAGCCGTTGAAGAACGGCGTGTGCCGCCCCCCCTCTTCCTTCGTCAGCACGTAGACCTCGGCCTTGAACTTCGTGTGCGGCGTGATGGTCTTCGGCTTCGCCAGCACCATCCCCCGCTCGATCTCGTCCTTGGCCACCCCGCGAAGCAGCAGCCCCACGTTGTCCCCCGCCTGCCCCTCGTCGAGCAGCTTGCGGAACATCTCCACGCCCGTGACCGTCGTGCTCTTGGCCGAGTTCATCCCGACCACGTCCACCGTGTCGCCCACCTTGATGATCCCGCGCTCGATCCGACCCGTCGCCACCGTCCCGCGCCCCGTGATCGAGAACACGTCCTCGACCGGCATCAGGAACGGCTTGTCCACCTCGCGCTGCGGCTCCGGGATGTAGCTGTCGACCGCGTCCATCAGCTCCGTGATCTTGCCCCCCCACTCCGAGGCCGGATCCCCCGACTCCAGCGCCTTCAGCGCCGAACCCTTCACGATCGGCAGCTCGTCGCCCGGGTAGTCGTACTCCGAGAGAAGCTCGCGCACCTCCAGCTCCACCAGCTCCAGCAGCTCCGGGTCGTCGACCATGTCGACCTTGTTCATGAACACCACGATGAACGGCACGTTCACCTGCCGCGCCAGCAGGATGTGCTCGCGCGTCTGCGGCATCGGCCCGTCCGCCGCGCTGACGACCAGGATCGCCCCGTCCATCTGCGCCGCCCCCGTGATCATGTTCTTCACGTAGTCGGCGTGCCCCGGGCAGTCCACGTGCGCGTAGTGCCGCTTCTCCGTCTGGTACTCCACGTGCGCGGTGGCGATCGTGATCCCGCGCGCCCGCTCCTCGGGAGCCTTGTCGATGTTGTCGAACGCCACGAAGTCCGCCAGGCCCTTCGCCGCCTGGATCCGCGTGATCGCCGCCGTAAGCGTCGTCTTCCCGTGGTCCACGTGCCCGATCGTCCCCACGTTCACGTGCGGCTTCGTCCGCTCAAACTTTGCCTTGGCCATGTTCCGATCTTGGTCCCGGTTAGGGAGGTTTAACGAGGAGGACGCTCGCAGGAGCTCACGATGGGACTCGAACCCATGACCTCTTCCTTACCAAGGAAGTGCTCTGCCGGCTGAGCTACGTGAGCCCGATCCCCCGAAGCGGGCCCACCCGGACCCGAACGACAAACGGGAAGGCTCCCGGATTCGCGCCTCGGCGCGTCGACCCGGAGCGCTTCCGCCCCACCACAGTGCCCGTTCCGACCCTCACCCGGATACACCTGTCCCGGGGTGGGCAGGGAAGACGGTAAGATATCCAGGGCCGCTGTGGGTGTCAACTCCCCGGCGGCGGTGCGGACGTCGCGCCGTCCCCTGCTCCCCATTAACTTGGGGCTCCACCCCTGGGCCCGATCGCGCCCGCGCGGGACGAACGTCCCCTCCCCCGAATGCTCCGACCCGATCCCGTCCCGGGAAGATGCTCCACGAGCGCCTGAATTGAAGGAGAGCCGATGAGGCAGATGCGACCGCTTACGACCGTGGCCCTGCTGCTGCTGGCGGCCACCGCTGCGCCGCGCCCCGCCGGCGCGCAGGAGGACGCCCCCGCCGGAGAGCTGGCCGCGGCGCTGGCTCCCGTACGCCAGGGCACCATGCTGCGCGTGCATAGCCGCGGGGGCGGCCGGCTGGAGGGTCTGCTCGTGGGCGTGGAGGCGGACGTCCTGGTGATCGATGCCGCGGGGGCGGAGCAGCGGATTCCCGCCGCAGGAGTGGAAGCGGTGTGGGCTCGCGGACGGCAGACGCGGCGCGGCGCGACCATTGGAGGCGTGGTGGCGGGCGGCGCCGCGCTCCTGTACGGGGCGTTTTTCGGGCTGCTCATCGCGGGGGAAGGAGGCACCACCGGGGAGTCGGTCAAGGTGATGCTCGGGAGCGGGGCGCTGGGGGCAGCCGGCGGCGCCCTGGCCGGCGGCGTGGTCGGCTCCACCCTCACGCGCTGGTACCGGGTGTACCCGGCCGGGGAGGCGAGCCTGGCGCCGAACGCCCCTCCGCGAGTTACCACCCCGGAGGCCGATCCGGTGGAGCGCGGATCCGTGGAGCCGCGCCGCCTTGGCGGCGCGGAGGTGGCGGCGGGGTACGCGCGCTCCCCCGAGGACGGCGGGACGGACGGCGGGCTCGCCGGGCGCGTGGCGCTGGTGGCGGAGTTCCCCCGTGGCGAGCGCGCCTTCCTGGGGGTGGGGCTGGAGGCGGGCAGGCAGTCGCTCGGGGGCACGGGAGTCCGCCGGGCTCGTGAGGCCCTCCAGGTCTGCGACCCGCAGTGCGAGTACCGGACCGACAGTGTCGACGTGCGTCGCAGCTACCGGGTGTCCGACGTGGGAGGTATGCTACGGGCCGGACTGGTGCTGCCCGGGGTGGAGCCGTACGCCGTGCTGGGCCTCGGGACGCAGTTTCGGCGGACGGACGTCCTGCCCGTGGACGGCGCCCGCCAGACCGGGAGCTCGTCCCGCGTGGTGGTCGGATACAGCGCGGGGGCGGGGGGGCGGCTGCGCAGGCCGGGGGCGCCCTGGACGGTGGGAGTGGAGGGGCGGTGGCACTCCAACCTGATCGCGGGGCAGAGCGACGGGATCGACGAGGCGTTCGGCTTCTGGACCGTGGGAGCGACGCTCAACCGGCGTTGGTAAGGACCCGGGGCGCGGTGAACGTCTGGTTTGTTCAGTAACTTCGGCTGCCGGGCGACAGAGGGCCGGGTATGGTGCCAGTCACACGGCGCCGTTTCGCCGTGAATCTCTCGATCCAGACCGACGCGGCCAACTCAGCGACCGGTGCGGCGACCAGGAGGATCTTCCACTCCACCGGCTCGACGAGCCCTCCATACGCGACTGCGGTTCCGATCCCGGCAGATGCGACTGTCGCGAGGAGCAGGTTGCCCCGCGTCCGATTGGACAGGTGTACGCCCACCGGAATGGCAAGGGCAGCACCCAGAGCCGATGGCCGGAAGTCGAATCCTCTTTCGTCGGCGAACACGCTACCGACAGCGACGCCAAGCGCTCCAGCCACGACACCTCCGGCGATTACGTGCCCGAGGGAGGTGGGTCGCTCATAGAGCTGCGCGTGCAGTGCTGGTACCTCCCAACCCCGATGCCGGGTCGAGCGGACGGCAGAAGCAGCTTCCCACGCCTGCTGGCGGTGCTGCGCCCTGGCAGGCGAGGCTCCCAGGACTGGAGCCGCGAGTACGGCGATGAGGACCACACGGCAACGGCAGCGGGGGCGCGCCCCTGCCCGCCGTCGATAGCCGCAGATGGTCGTGCGCGGCCTGTCGTGCCTCCATTCCACCGTTACCAATCGCCGTCTTCGGCAGACAAATCCCAGCCTGGCAACGAAAAGGTACTCTCGCACCGAGGGCACTGGAGCTCTTCCGAAAGCTCGATCACCGCCATTCCCAGCTGGGGGTGCCCTTTCGCCACGAGGAGAATGCCAGCCAAGGCCTGAGCTGTCGTGGGATCCCATTCGTCGCCCGCACGTGCGGCCACCAGGTGTGGGATACGACTGATGGATGCGCGGTAAGCCTGCTCTAAATCGTCCGGCACCGAGGGCGCACCTGGCCGGTGACGCCCGGCCTCCACGCGCGCCACGAGCTGAAGCAGTTGTGCACGAATCTCGATGTCGTACTTGGCCGCAAGCGCCACGATGTGGGGCACCGCGGCGAATGAGGCGGGGTTGACCTCTCCCATCGGGCAAATCGCGCTTGCAAGCTCAAACCACGCTGATTCAAGAGCCCGTTCGGGCTCGTCCTCATCCGGCTGGACATCCGCGGATAACTCGGTCTGCACCTGCCGGAGGACATCGGGCAGGTTGTGGGCCGAACCATAGGCGTGCATCAGCTCACCCCAGCGTGGACTATCGAGATCAAGCATGCTCTGCTCCCATGCGTCTTGGGTAGTACGCCTCGTTTCTGCTTCTCCGAGAATGGCTTTCACCCGGTGAAACGCCCCTTGCCTCGCGGGTGGACCTTGGCTGTGTAGGGGACCGCCCGCGCAGCAGTTTCGATCACGTGAGCAGCCGGTATCGCTCCGTGTCGGTGCTCTGGCTGCCATTGGAGGTGATCGCGCGAGGGTGCCTAAAGCGCCGCAATCCAATTGACAGCGGCAATTGACAGTAGAGGGGGGGTAGAAAGCCAAGCCCCGACACCACGTAAGCGGCATCGGGGCAAGAGCTTACAGCAAAGCGGGAGACGGGACTCGAACCCGCGACCCTTAGCTTGGAAGGCGTGAAGGTCCCCCGCACCCCCGGTGCAGCCTGCACGAAAACCTAGTAATCACCTAGACAGCACGCGCAACCTGCTCGTCCAAGGTGGGTTCTTCGTGCAGGATGTTCGGCCCAACTGACACCTCAACTGACACCGCGCCTGGATCGCATAATGCGCCTGGGCCGTGCCCCGGACGGACCTGAGAGAAAGCACCGCGCAGGCAATTGACAACGGGCCGACCGGAATATATCTGTGCAGGATTGGCCTGCAAGGTGCAGGACGTGCCGACGTGAAGTTGGCGGGCTGGTCGCAGTTGCGGCAGCCGGGCACCAGCAGAGGAGGTAACGGGTGATCCGCACTGCAGTTCGCCGCATACTCCCCTCGATCTCAGGGCACGGGCAAATGAGCGACCCTTTCGAACAATTCGCTAGGGACTGCAAACTGCGGCTCCTGGCTGAACGGCTCGGCATAGCTCCGCGCGACGTGATCTGTCCCCTACAAGAGATGGTGCAGCACTTCCTCGTGACCCTCTCCAGGGCCGCGAGCGCCTCGCCGTTCCGGCTGATCTTCGCTACGCCCGCGGCAGACCCGGCCCCCCCTGCTGTCCGGGACGTGCTGTGGTGGGCCGCGAGTGACGCCTGGATGCTGGAGGAAGGTAAGAGGGAGATCCGGGCTTGGGCGGCGGCGTACGGCTACCCGGCCGACGATCCGACTACCGTTCGGCTGTTCGAGCAGCAGACCGAGCAAGCGGACTCGCTCATCAACCTTCTCGGGGAGTTCCAGTATCGCCGCCTCCTCGATCTCTACGACCGGGAAAGCTCCCCATCCGAAGTCGCGTCTGACCCCGCCACACCGTAACAGCTCGCCCCTCTTCCGCGAGCCCCCGGACGGCCCCGCCTCCTCCCGGCCACCCTGCCCCGGTGGCCGGGGATCTGCCCCGCATTGCGCCATTCCCACCATTCCGCAGGACACCGAAGCCGCCACCTGGAGTCACTGCACTTCATCCGGCGCGGGGGTAACATTCCGCTTAGAACGGGACACGGGCCACGACTCGCGCGGAGACCAGACGCCATGAGCGACGTACCAGACCGGATAGGCGAGGTGATGGAGCTTGTCGCACGAGCCCAAGAGCTGCTGGACCAGGCGGTAGGCCGGTCAGCAAGGCTGACAGGCCTGAACAAGGAGCTTGTGCGTCAACACCTCCTGGAACCGCGCAACCACCTCCGCAACTCGGCCCATGCGCTCCGCCGGAAATTGGACACCGAGGACGCGCGCGCCCAGGAGAAACGACGGGCTAGCTGAATGCCTGCATGCCCCATGTGGACGCTTGCGGCCCGCGTTCTGCGGGCGAGATCGTAGGGACTCTCCGCACGATCGCTGGTGGAGGGCAACGTGGCCCGGTGGGCCACAGTGGACAAAGTGGACACGTTGGACCAATTCCGCGCCTCCCGATGGGTCAGAACCCTGGCGACCGTGATGCAACCGCCTGTCTCCCGCGCGCCGTCTCGGGCCCACTCTCCGGCTCCGACGCGCGGTTTGGGCCCGGGATTCCGCCGGGATGGGCCCAAGCGGTCGCACCGCGGGCGGATGCGGAGTGGTCGCGGGGCGGGTGGCGCGAGCGCCTGCCCCAGTGGATTTAGTGGACATAATGGACACGAGGCGCCCAGGTCGTTGCCAGGACTGAGCCGCTGCCTGAGCGAACCCCACAACCAGGAGCCGGACGCTGGGCCCATCCGGCGCGTCCGACCGCGCCGATGGGTCCGACAGTCGCGGAAGATTGGTCCAGCCCATTACTCACCGGCGGGGGGCGGCCCGCTCCAGAATCGTTCGGATCTCCCCCCTCACGCGTGCGCGTCGGCGCTCGGGGATCCGCCGAAGGAGCACTTCCAGAGCTGCCTCGTCGGTGATAGGGGGCTCGCCTGCCGTGTGCCGCGTCCGCCAGGCGCGGAGCTTGGTGAGCGTCTGGCGGTATGGTCGCCCCCCGGCGAGCACCTTGCTGAGACCGCTTGGACTCATCCCGACCTCGCGCGCCACACTCCGCAGGCTGGACGTTGCCAACTCCCTTTCCAACTCGGCGCGGATTCGGTCCAGCTCGGTATCCGCGCCGCCCCCAGGCAGGGCGTCGCCTCCGGACATGGTCGTCCTTCCGGCAGATGGGTGGGCGCGATTCATTGGGGAGTATCCTAAAGTTGCCGCGGCTGCGGTCGAGCGCAACATCGCAGTCCCACCCCCCCGCTCTTTTTCCGTCGTCCGCTCCCGAAGCCCTCCGCTGCAATCCGGCCAGGCGAGCGACCCACGCTCGCCGGCCCCGGCACCCGCCTGCAGCTCACCTGGCCTAATTCAGCACCTGGCAGACCGCCCGCCGCGAATACGCCACTGGACCGTCTTGGTGCAGCGACTGAAGTAGAAAGGGCGCCGGATTTCGCCACGTGGGAACAGCGCGCGAGCCCGATAGGATGACTACCATTCGGGAGGCTGCTTACTCACGCCCTGGTCCCAGCATGCGACACCATCGTCCCATTATCAGCGTGCGACCGCCCGCGGACCTGGCGGTCAAGCGCGATTTCGACATTGTCGCCGACGCCCGCCGCCTGGAGACGTTGCGGCAGGCCATTCGGCGGGAGGTAAAGGCCCAGACCAGCCTCCGCGCACTGGCACAGCGGATCGGCGTGGACCGCGGATCGCTGCGGAAGTTCCTCACGATGGAATCCGTCCCGGATTGGGAGAACCTGGCGAAGATCGAGGAGTGGTTTGAGGACCGGGCGGACGTGTGGACTCCTCTCGGCGCGGTGGCCCTCGCCGTCCTGGTGCTCGACCTGCCCGGACCGCGCCGCCGCCCGGCGCGCAAGCGGCTCGCCCAAGTGCTTGCCTCGGCGTTCGGGGACGCGGAGCTGCCGGTACCCGAATGGCTCGACACGGAATGCGCCGGGTAGCGCCGCCTCCGCCCGAGTTTGCACCCGCATGCGTTCGCGTCCCCCTGCCCGGCGAACCCGCCCAAAGACGAGGATCGTTGCCGTGATGCGAAACCTCCGCTGGAGTTCCTTGATTCGCCTCCTCTCGCGTGGAGCCTCCGCCATCCGCTCCCTGCTCCCGACTCGCCACACGGTAGTTCCCCTGCAGGTGGAGGACGACGACGTGGAGCTACCCCCGGAGGCTGCGTTGGAGATCATCGAGGACGCCGTCGCCCTTCTCCCCGAGTCCGAGCGGGCCGACGCGCGTTTCGAGCTGCTCAACGTCTTGGCGAAGAACCACGACGCGGCGCAGGTACCCTATCCGAGGTGGCTGACCCGCCGGCTGGACCGGACCAGCCGGCGGCGGCACAAATGACCGCGCACGACGCAGGCGCATCCGCAGATGTCGCGACGTGCGCCGCGCCGGGGGGGGGCGATTCGATGGAGACGCCGGAGCACGCTGAGCTGCTGCGTGCTGCCGCGGCGCGAATCAAGGAGATAGGGATCCGGAAGGCTGCACGGGAGGTGGGGCTGAGCGCGATGGGGCTGCGCAACATCGTGGACCGGAGGGGCCGGCCCGTGGAGTCGAGTTGGGAGAAGCTACGGGCGTGGTACATGGGCTCTCTCGGCGAGCGGGCGCTGGACCCGGCAGCAGTTGCCGTGCTCCTCTCGACACTCATCGACCAGGTCACACCCGAACTCCGCGCCCGAGCGCGTCCCAGGGTCGTTGAATCGCTCGCGCAGCTCTACGGGGAGCAGGGAGCCGCACTGCCGGGGTGGCTGGCCGAGCTGGCCGAAGCGGTGGCCGCTCACGAGCAGGGGGCGAGAAGGCGCGAGGCGCCGTTCGCCGTCGTGGACGTGCTGCGCGGCACTTCGTTCGCACTCCTGCAGCCCCCATTCGATGGAACACCCCGGGAAGTGGTGGAGGCGATCGGCACCACGCGAGGGGCCTGGAACGGGGAGGAGTTCTACCCGCCACACCGGATCCAGCGGATTCGGCTCGGGGGCGGGTAGTCCGCCAGGGTCCGGGTCGAGCGCGGCGCTTTCCTAGACGAGCTACTTCGGGAGGCCGTCGCTCGGCGGCGGAAGGGGTGAGCTGCCGCGCTACACTCCGGCGGGAGCAGGAACGATGCTGCGAGGGGGCGCTCCGACAGGGGCGCCCCCGCTTGCATCGTGAGTCGCGTCAGATACCAGGCTCCGCAACTCTCGCCCGGAGCAGCAGATCTGCAGGTCCTCTCACTCAGAAGCTTTAAAGTATGGCGCGTGCCGCGCTAGTGAGTTATCGTGTCCGGTAACGTATTCTTTTGGCTACTCCGGCCACTTCTGCCTGCGGGAACATAGATGGCCCCCACACCGCCAAACGATCGGCACGCCGAGCGAGTGAACCGGAAACCTCACTCGCTACCGGCGATTCCGACCGCCCCAACGTGGACTGAAGAGATAGCCGCACTCAAGGACACCGGTGACGACCTTGCGGTGTCCCTTTGGCGTGCATTGCGCAACGTTCGGATTTGGGCGGCTACCGCCCCCGAGAAGCGGAAGGGGCTATTTGCGATGGGGGGCCGTGGAAGCCGGGACGAAGTTGGCTATGCGTGTGCACGCGCGCCGCACCTTGTTGAAGCCTTCGGGACTTTCTCATTCCTACTGCGATGTCCAAACCAAATCACGAGTAGCCGAGTCGCGGACGCCTGTACCCAGGTGTACGAATGGGCGGAAGCACGCGCTCTCCTGCATACCGGGATGCATTTCGCTGAAGCAGCGGCGATCGTAGACCCGGAGCATCCCACCTACGCGATAAACGCTGGTTGGATGTGCCGGAGAGCCGTCGTTTATGATCGTGCGGCAATTTGGTACGAGCGGGGCTACAAACTGGCGGTTCGGTTTCGGCACCATGACCTTTCCTTGAGCCGGAAGGAGTCCATCAGGGCCCTTGTGGAGCACGGGGCATTACTCAAGGATCAAGGCCGCGAGGACGAGGCGAGGGAGTTCTACGAACTCGCGGCGAAAAGAGCTGCACGATTCGGCCGTAAGAGACAGGCAGCGGTAGTCCTACATTATCTGCTCGCCTTGAGTGCAGAGGTTGGCGGGTTCGAGGAGAGCCTAGATTTCGCGCAGCAGGCATTTGACCTTTATCCGATACAAGATCGACAGATCCCAGCTCTGGCCCACGATTTGGCATTTTTGATGGTTCGGTTTGCCTACTACAGCCCCGCCATCACTCTTCTCGAACTCGCGGTCTCCCGGACCTATACGCCTGAGCTACAAACACTGTATTGGGGAACGCTCGCCCGCGCGGCGGCTGGCGTACGCCGACGGGAACGATTCGAGGAGGCAGAACAAAGGACGCTGCACTTCATTGGGCTCTATGAAGAATACGCGCCCGCAGCCTTGGTAAACCTCAGCGAGGGCGCCCGGTCCCTGGCCGAATGGGATCTCTCAGAGCAGTATGCGGGAATGGCAGTGGAGTTCGCCCGTGCACGCGAGGACGTAGTTGTTGAGCGGTATGCGTTGGACCTGCTGGACAAGATCGCAACGAGAGAGCTCGCGGCCAACGAACAGCAGCCGCCCCAGGCGGATCAGATCAGGATTCTCTCCAGGCGGTTGGTCGCCCGCCTCCACAAGTGGAAGGTCCCGGGCCCTGGAGAGCCCGGGACCCCGTAAACGGCTACTGATTGATGCGCCGCTGACGCTTGATCAGTGCCCGCCACCGACAGTAAAGCCACCACGCTCGGTAGATCCATCGTCGGCCGTCGTCTCCGCAGAGGAGGGGGCGGCCGTCGCGCTGCTGTCACTGTTCATCGTCTGGTGCCCCCCTCCCACAGTAAATCCACCATCGAGACGAGGTTCTTCCGGAGCTACGAGCGGAATGGCGCCGCCGCACGCTGCGAGGCCTACACCGAATGCACAGGCTACCAAAATGGTGCGCAGGGTCTTCATGATTCCGTCCTTTGTAGGGGGTGAGCGGGGGTTTCCGCTCTGTACGTTACTCGCACCGCACCCAATCCGCCACCTGGAACCACCGAAGCGGCGCCCTCCCGGGCGCTTGTCCAGCTACTCGATGGTGATTCCGGGTGGAATTAGTCACGTCCCCCGATCAAACGAATCCCGCCAAGTGGGACCAGTGCTTGGGGCCAGCCGGCAGTGCTACCCTCCATGTATGAGCCTCGAATACGACAGATCCTCACGGGTTGCCTTCCTGTACCTCCTTTATCTCGCCGTGCGCCGCGGCGGGTACGAGTTCGGCGGCGTGCGGGGGTGGGCGCACCACGACGACATACGGTGGTATACACAGGATCACTTCGGAGACAGCCTGACCCGGCTCGCCCTGATGGGCTTCCTGGACCGGGAGGACATGCGCCACTCGCGGCGGCAGAAACCGAACTGGATCTACCGGATCGCTGAACGGGGGGTGGAGAGCATCCGGAACTTGGAGGGGGTGGAGCCGCCTCCAATCGCCTGTCCGGGGAGCGCACCGGCCCCTGGCGAAGCGAGGCCCGTCTACGTGCCGGCGGGAGCCCTCCTGGCGGTCCGGGCGCTCCGGCTCGTATCCGCCAATCCTACCCCCTCTCCCCTGCTTCCGAACGAGCCCGGCTGGCGCACCCACGACGAGCTGACTGCGCTCGTCTGTCCGCCGCACGAGGACGAGCCAGAGTGGAAGCTTGACATGCTGATCGGCGACCTGGACGAGTTGGACGCCCCCGCCGCGTGGCGAGCGGAACGGGAACCGCGGAAACCAACGCGGCCACGGTACTTCTCCAACGGGGATCTGATGTGGCTTGTGCGGGCGGGGATGGCGCAGCGGTTCGGCACGATCCCGGAGTACGGGCGGCGCCACACGGTCCTGTATCGCCTCACGCCGCTTGGGGCGGCGATCGTACCCCTGGAATGGCGCGAGCCTACGGCCGAAGCAGAGGGCGATAAACAGCCGGAAGTAAGTCCAGACCCGTAGTCAGCAACGGCGAATCCACATTTATGGCCTAAAAGGCGCTACTGACGGGTGACCGGCGGGCGCGGAACCGCGTCGGATTCGTGCGGGTACGGTCAATTCAGGGGTGCACAGGATGGGGGCCGGGCGGAGAATGGCGGGCGCGGCCCCCCGAACCGAGACGATTTTCCAGACGGTCTTCATAGATCGCGTGGTGGTGGACGCCGGTTGCTCTGGGACGCGCAGCATCGGGCGCGCCCGCCGGCTGGAGATGGACGGGCGCTGCCGGCGCGTAAGTGCCCTGCCCCACTCCTGTCCTCTTGGTAGGCCGCCACGAGCAGCATCCACGCGCGCCGTGGTGGTTGTCGTATGCTGCACCCCTACGCGCCCTGGCCGGCGCCGGATGTACTTGCGGGCCTCGTCTCGGAGGCGCAGCGGGGTCCCGCCTCAGCGGTTGACACGCTGCTCGCGGCGCTGCGGCCGGCGCTGGTGAGCTACTATTCCGGACGCATCACCGGGGATCTCGCCGAAGACCTGGCGCAGGCCGCGCTCCTCCGCATCCACGGCGCGCTACCCGGGATCGAGCCGGAGCGCGCGGACCGCTTCATTGCGACCATCGCCCGCAACGTCCTCCGCAGCGGGTACGCGCAGCGGGGCCGGGCGCTGCGCCGCTGGGCCCCCGAGCAGCTTGCCGAGGGGGTAGCCTCCCCGGCCGCCGCGGATCGGCACCTGGAGTACAAGGAGTTGGCGCGCGCGGTGAAGCAACTCGCTGAAGCAGATCTCCCTCCCAAGATGCAGCAGGTCGTACTCGGCCTCCTCCGCGACGAGACGCCCGCCGAGATCGCGGCCCGGCTCGGCATCAGCCAGGCGACGGTGCGGATGCACCTGATGCGCGCCCGCGCCGTGCTGCGGCGAGAGCTACGCCCCTATCTGGACCCGGACGGCTCCGACCCACAGGACCGTACCGGTTAACGGCGGGGCCGCTCGGGCCGAGATCAGCCCGTGCGTGCGTCCTACCCCGCCCCTCGTCGTACCCCGCTTTCTCGCCGCCGCCGATCTCAGATGGCGGCCGGCCCGACCTCGTTTGGCGGAGAAGGGGGACTGCGCAAAACAGGTGCTGCCGGACCAGCCTCGCGTCCGTCCGGGTCGCCCCCGCGTGAGATGAAAGAGCTCCACGCGCATTTGGACCCGACTGCCCCCGGCCGGACCCAATTCTTTTCTCTTGACGTCTATTAATTGCCGGATTATCCTGCATCTATCCTGCTGCTCCCCCTCCACAACGACGACGCCGGCCTTCGTCCCGCACCTGCAGTAATGCTCGGGCCACTTCGCTCGCCCTTCCGTAAGCGCGTTTGTGGACAAATTTTTCTTCTAGCAGGAGGAGATCCGAACCCGTTTTGCCGGCCCGAGCCGCCGCAAAGCCCGTCAACCAGACAGCATTCACAGGAGAGGTACATGTTCAACCCAAAGCCGGTTATCCTCCCAGCTGTAACCGCAGCTCTGCTCGCCCTGGCTGCTTGTGAGGACCAGTCGTCCCCTGCTGGCCCCGAGGCGACCGCCACGCGAGAGGCAAGCCTCTCGGCCTCGGCACGGATCCAGGGCGACCTCGTTTACCCGATGGAAGAGGAACTCGCCCACTTCGCGAAGCAAATTCCAGGGCTCGGGGGCTTTGTTTTCGACGGGCAGGGCAACCTTCACGTGAACATCCTCGATATGAGGCACGCCGAGGGTGCGAGGGCGGCGCTTGCCCCAGTGGCGAGAGACGAGGCGCGCCGGGAGGGGCGCTCGACAACTCCTCAGGTGATCGTTCACCAGGGCAAGTACGAGTTCCTGCAACTGGCTCGGTGGCGGCAGCAGATGACAGCCGCCGTCCTGGCGACTCCTGGCGTCATGTACAATGGCATCGCGTACCGCGAAAACCGGTTGGTGGTGGGGCTCGTTCCCGCGCAGGCGACAGTTGCGCGGGCGCTAGTAGCCGCGAAGCTAGCCGAGTTGGGGATCCCGGCCGCCGCCCTGATTTTCGATGTCGGCGGACCATCCACGATGGCCATTTGCGATCCTAGCGATCCAAACTGTCAGCAGGATCCTTGCACCACGAACCCGAGCGATCCGAGCTGCAGCCCGGACTGCAGTGTCGATCCAACGATTGAGGGGTGCCCGGAGCCGATGCCGGGCGATGGTGACATCTCCCCCGTCCCGGATCCCAACTTCAACTACTCACCGACTGAGCCGAGCTACAGCTACACCGAGCCGCCCGTCGTGTCGCTGACTTCCACCCTGCGTCCATTCCTTGGCGCGATGATGGCTTCCAACAGCAAGGGTAGCTGGTGCACGATTGGCTTCGTGGTGGAATACTACGGCCGGCGTTCCTTCACCTCCGCGTCTCACTGCAGCAACAGTCTCACCTGGAAGGATGGGACCGAATGGCACCAGGCGGCTCCGCAATCCAGCACTGACTATTCGAGGTTCGTCGGGAGGGAGTACGCCGACCCATCGACGGACGCCTTCAACGGGCGCTACGCTGACGTGGCGATCAACGAACTTGCGATTGCTTCAAGCAACGCCAAGTTGGGATACATCGCGCGGACGAAGGGCGGCCCCGCAACTGGTGCAACCGCGATTGGGCCTTCCATCGAGCTCGACCCATACGCCCCGGAGATCCGGATCGGGGGAGAAGGCGCATTGCGCGAGGCGTACTACTTCGAGAAGATCGGAGTGAAGACGGGGTGGACGAGGGGCAAGGCAGGGCGCCCGTGTCAGAACATCTCTCAGTACGGTCGTACCTGGTACTGCTCAACGTGGTTGGCCGCTGGTGCTGACCATGGAGACAGCGGCGCTCCCGTATTCAGAAGTTACCTTGGTGGTTCCTGCAACTGTGTCTACCTCGTTGGTGCCGCTTTTGCGAAGGGTAAGAGCGGCGGGGTGTGGGTGAGCCCCATGTCGGGTATCCGGCGTGATTTCGGCGCGCAAGGCTCGCAGGCCTACCTGCTGCGCACTTACTAGGTCCGTTCCAATCCTCAACGTCCCTGGGCGTCCAGGCTCCGGACTGCGGGAGCCCGGACGCCCATTCGGAGCGGGAACTCATGCGCTTGCTCTGGATCTGCGCGATCCTCTCCATCCTGGGCTCCTGCCAACGGAGAGCGCCCGAACCAAGAGGCGACCACGAAGCCGAGCTTCCCGCTTCGGTTCTCGCTTCCTACCCTCTACGTTTGGACCTCCTCGTCCCGCCGCGCGCCGAGCCAGGCCAACCGGTGCACATCCAACTTACCCTCACGAACATAGGGGATCAGCCAGTCAGAATTGAGACGGGGGACAGCGCCTATTCGTTCGACCTCGTGGTGACCCGCCCTGACGGAAAAACGGTCTGGAGCCGACTCCACGAGGTGGAGGCAATTCCACTCGTGGGACGTACGCGGGTTCTCGCCCCGGGTGAAGGAATGACCTTCGAGGACCACTGGGATCTCCGCACGGATCAAGGGAAGCAAGTCGCTTCTGGCACGTACCTCGTGTACGGTCTGCTCGATGCAGACTCGATCCCCTACCGAATGCTGCGGACTGAACCCAGAACCCTCTCGATCACTCGCTACTGATCGAGCAGTCGGCTCGGGGGGAACGGTGCCATCGCCGAGGGCCGTAAGGTCCTCGGCGATTCCATATGGAATCGCGCCAATCGCCACCTCGCGCACTCCGCCGCCGATGGTGCACGGGGAGGCCTGGGGGTCATAACATCACGCACCACGGAAGTCGCTTCGCCGCTGGGCGCCCGAGCAGTTCGCCGAAGGGATGCCCTCTCCCGCCGCTGCCGACCGGCACCTGGAGTACAAGGAGTTGGCGCGCGCGGTGAAGCAGCTCGCTTTGGCCGACCTCACTCCGAAAATGCAGCAGGTCGTACTCGGCCTCCTCCGCGACGAGAGCCCCGCCGTGGATTGAAGTGACGAGGCCGCACGAGTGGCGGACCTACCCCGGCCGGCCTGTGACCGACTGGGGCCACCTAGTCCAGACCCTACTGCGGACGGCCCACGCCCAAGTTATGTGGCCGCACATCCAGGGAAGCGTCAGCCTGGGCGTAAGGCTGAACTCAGGTTGAAGATGAAGTCGTCCCGACACTCGTTGGTTCCCTTACTTAGGAGCCGGCCGGGACGGTGCCCTCCGCCGATGTCGCGTACCGAAATGGCGAGATCCTCGACGCGAACTGCGCAGTCTCCGTCCGTGGGTGTGAAGAATTCAAACTCATAGTAGTAGCCCGGGTAGCACTCGCCATCGTGTCTTCCCTCCGGGCGCGGCCCGTAGCAATCACCGGGCCCCTTCGCTGACGCGGTGCAATAGTACACCTTGAAAGATACACCGACGACGACGTAGCCCTCTACGTCGTTGTTGATCGTGACGAGATAGCGCCGGCCCCGCGGTGCTTCCCCTCCTCCGAGTTCGTCAACGGAGTACACCCTGAAATCGGCCCGTACGGCAGCGAATTCTGAACCTCTCGAAGTCTCAGCCATGGTCCAACTCCCCGGGATAAGGTGACTTTGACAACGACTACGGGATATGGGGTGACCTCACGGCATCACTCCAGAGAATAGAATGGCGCGCGCGCCATATTTCCCACAGGTCGGAGGAGCAGCCATCAAGCTGTTTCGCGTGCGGTCGTCCGCGGGTTACGCCGATACAACACCTCGTCCAATCCCGAAGTACGGTCGGATAGAGTGGCACGCTGCTGAACCCGCCGAGTGTGGTGGGAACTTTAAGCGGCGGGTCGCCGAATCCGGAACCCGAACCGTACTTCGGCCATGCAACCGCTCGACGTTCTCCAGACGCCCAGCGACACGAATCCCCAGGATCCCAACGCCCCGTCGGCGGAGACCCTGCAGGACGCGGAGAGGTACCCGCACCAGCTCGTCGCGTACTTCGCGCACTCCGCCCCAGGCCGCGCGATCCTGGGCGCGCTGGAAGACGACGACACCACCGAAGTCTACCTGAACCCGGACGGTAAGGTCTGGAAGGAGACCTACTCCGCGGGTCCGGTCTTCACCGGGCACGAGTTGGAGCCGGCGTTCGCGTTCATGTTCCTGAACGCCGTCGCCACCCAGCAGCGCCTCACGCTGGACAGGGACCACCCCGCGGTCTCTGCCGACCTGCCGCTGGAGTTCTTCAACCGGGCCCGCCTGCAGGGCGAGATCCCCCCGCTGGTGGAGGCGCCCTCCTTCAACATCCGCAAGCCCCCGCCCCGCACCTTCTCGCTGGACGAGCTCGTGGCGCAGGGCGTCCTCACCCCCGGCCGGCGGGCGGTCGTCCGCGAGGCGGTGCTGTGCCGCTGGAACGTGGTGATCGCCGGCAACATGAACAGCGGCAAGACCACCTTCGCCCGCGCCGTCCTCAAGGAGATCGCCGAGCTGTGCCCGCGCGACCGCGTGGGGATCCTGGAGGACACGCCGGAGCTCCGGTCGGAGTCCCCGAACACCTGCACCATGCGGAAGCCGGAGCGTTGGGATCTGACCGCACTGGTGACGATCTCTCTCCGCAAGAACTTCAAGCGGATCTGCGTCAGCGAGGTCCGCGACCGCGAGGCCCTTCCCCTCCTCGATGCCTGGACGACCCACCGCGGCGGCCTGGCGACCACGCACGCGGACTCGATCGACAACTGCATGGAGCGGCTGGACCGCCTGGCGATGCGCAATGGCGTCCCCTCGGACCCGGTGCTGATCGGGCAGGCGGTCCAACTCGTCGTGCTCCTGGCCGGCGACAACGCCGGCCGGCGGGTGACGGAGATGGTGCGCGTGGTCCAGACCCGCGACCGCGCCGCCCCTTACGTCCTGCACCGCATCGACGAGGCGGGACAGCTCGAATGACGCTCACGGCCCCGTGAGCACGGCGTCGATTCCATCTGGAATCGGCCGGGGGCCGGGAGGGACCGGCCCCTGCTTCACCGCAGCACCGGAGGATGCCATGCACGCCATCCAGCGAAGCCCCGGCGCCCGCGCGGGCGCGCTCCTCCTCGGCCTCCTGGCCCTCTCCGTCGTCTTCGCGCCGGAGCTGTGGGCGGGTGGGACGGGGACGGACATGCCCTGGAACACCCCGCTCCAGACCCTCCTCAACAACCTGACCGGCCCCACGGCCCGGACCATCGTCGGCATCGGGACCGCCGTGGCAGGCTACCAGTGGATCTTCGGCGGCCACGAGAAGGGGACCGTGTGGCTCTCCCGCGTGGCGGTGGGCGGGGGCGTCGCGCTGCTGGCGCAGACGGCCATCTCCTACATGGCCTTCGGCGGCGCCCTGGTCTGAGGAGGGCGCCCATGCACGCCGAAGAGCTGGACCTGGACGCCATCCACCCCTCCCTCACGCAGCCGGTGCTGTGGGGCGGGGTGGAGCGGCGGGTCGTCGCGGTGGAGTTCGTCGTGGTGGTGCTCCTCTTCACCTGGAAGGGGATCGTGCCGTTCTCGGTGGTGCTCGCCCTCGTCCTGGTGCTCCCGCTCCACCTGGCGGCGCGCCGGATCGCGCGCATCGACCCCCGCATGTTCGACCTCTTCCTGCGGAGCCTGGCCTGGCGGCGGTACTACCCGCCCCACGCCACGACCCAGGCGGCCACGCCGCCCGTGAAACCCTCGATCCCCGGAGCCCGATGATGGATGTGTTCTCGCTCTTGCCCGGGATCGCCCTCGGCGCCGCGGGCGCCACGCTGCTCCACCGCAACCGCGAGCGGGAGGGGCGCGGATCCCGGGTCGGTCTCGCGGACAAGCTCAACTGGCTCGCGCTGGTGGACGAGCGCGGGGAGGAGGGCGACGGCCGGCAGGCCGTTATCGAGATGAAAGACGGCGCGCTGCTGGCCGGGTGGCGCTATCGCGGCCCCGACCTGGACGCGGACACCGCGGAAGGGCTGGAGCTGCTGACGCGGCAGGTCAACTTCGCCTTCCTCCCCTTCGTGGACCACTGGATGTTCCATGTGGACGCGGTCCACCGGGAGGCGTCCGGCTACGCCCCGGAGGGCGCATTCCCCGACCCGGTGACGCGCGCCATCGACGCGGAGCGCCGGGCGGCCTACCTGGAGGCGGGGCGGACGTTCGAGACCGACCACTACCTCGTCGCCACCTACTACCCCCCGCAGGACGTCTACTCCCGCCTCGGGGACCTGCTGGTGACGCGGCCCCAGCGCCCGGAGGTGGACGCGGCCTACGCGCTGGTGCTGGACCGCTTCTGGGCGTATTTGCGGGAGCTGGAGGGGCGCTTCCCCTCGGCGGTCCGCCTGGAGCGGCTGGACGCGGACGCGCTGCTCACCCACCTGCACGGCTGCCTCACGGACAAGCAGCACCCCGTCGCGGTCCCGGAGGACGCCAGCGACCTCACGCGGGTCCTGGTGGAGGAAGGGCTGTGGGGCGGCTTCAAGCCGGTCATGGGGCGCAAGCCGTTCCGGGTGGTGGGGATCACGGACTTCCCCCTGCGGTCCCGCCCGGGGCTGCTCGCGGAGCTGAACCGGCTCGGCTTCGCCTACCGCTTCTCCAGCCGCTTCATCCCGCTCGGGTCAGAGGCGGCGCAGGGCAAGATCCGCTGGCAGACCAAGGGCTACGCCCGCAAGACCAAGCCGGCGATGCAGCAGTTCCGCGAGGCGCAGGGGACGGTGCCGGCCAAGGACCCGGGCCGGGACTTCTTCGCCGACCAGCACGCGGTCCGCATGGCGCAGGACAGCTCCGACGCGGCGGCGCTGGCCGCGAGCGGGCTGGTGCGGTTCTGCTACTACACCCCGGCCGTGGTGGTCCACGCCGACACGGAGCAGGAGGCGGAGCTGTACGCGGCGGAGGTGGTGCGGGTCCTGAACGACAAGGGGCTCACGGCCACGGTCGAGGACGTGAACGAGCTGGACGCCTTCGCCGGGACGCTCCCTGGCCACGGCTACTACAACGTCCGCAAGCCGCTCGTCCAGACCAAGGCCATCGCCAACCTGCTCCCGCTCACCTCCCGGTGGCCGGGGCTGCGGACCAACCCCTGCCCGTTCTACCCGCCGCAGTCTCCTCCGCTGATGTGGGGGAAGACGGACGGGAGCGTGCCGGTGCGGATCAACTGGCACGTGAGCCCCCGCGACGTGGGGCACCACCTGATCGTCGCGCCGACCGGGATGGGGAAGAGCTTCCTGCTCAACCTCATGGTGGCACAGTTCCGCCGCTACCCGGGCGCCCAGGTCTTCCACATCGACAACGGCTACTCCGGCTACGCGCTCTGCCGGGCGGCGGGGGGCACGCACTACGACCTCTGCTCGGGGCGGCCGGACGCCATCGCCTTCCAGCCGCTCGCTGAGGTGGACACGCCCTCGGGCCGCGCCCGCGCCGCCCGATGGCTCGACGTGGTGTGGGACGTCCAGGGGGTCCGCCTCACGCCGGAGATGCGGGAAGCGGTCAATACTGCGCTCCAGCTCCTCGCGCGCATGCCCCGGCCGGAACGGACGCTCACGCAGTTCTTCTTCCAGCTCCAGAACGACGCGCTGCGCTCGGCCATCGGCTACTACACGGCCGCCTTCGGCAACTACGGCCGGCTTCTGGACGCGCCGCGGGACGACCTCCGGAGCGGCGACTATCAGGTGTTCGAGGTCAAGCACCTGCTCGCCTTCCGCGACGACAAGATCACCGCCCCGGTGCTCGCCTACCTGTTCGCGGGGATCACCGCCCGGCTCACCGGGCGGCCCACCTACGTCCCCGTGGACGAGGGCCGGCTTGCGCTGAAGGAGGGGCGCTTCGCGGAGCAGCTCGCCGAGTGGAGCATCACCGTCCGCAAGGAAAACGTGGCGATGGGGCTCGCCACGCAGGACCCCGCCAACCTCGCGGAGTCCCCATACCGCGCCGAGCTCATGGAGAGCTACCCGGTCCATTTCTTCTTGCCCAACCCCCGTATGACGGACGAGGGCCGGAAGCAATACCGCAGCATGGGCCTGAACGAGCGCGAGGTGGAGATCGTCCGGACCGCCCAGCCGCAACGCCACGTCTACTACAAGACCCCGCTCGGCAGCCGGCTCTTCGAGCTGGCGCCGGGCCCCGTCGCGCACGCCTTCCTCTCCGCCCCCGAGGGGAAGAGCCCGGCGGAGCTGCGCGCCGACGTGGATGCGCTCGCGGCGGAGCACGGCGCCGCCTGGCCGGCGGCGTGGCTGCGGCGGCGGGGGCTCGCACAGTGGGCGGAGTGGGTGGAGGTAGACCCTGAACCCGTGGAGGTGGACCATGACACGCTCGACCTTTTCCCGGCGGCTGCTCGCTAGCGCGTTCCTGACGGCTGCCGCGCTGGCGGCGCCCGGCGCCGCGCACGCGCAGATCCCGATTCCCGGGGTGCCGCAACTCGTGTTCGATCCGCGCAACTTGGTGGAGAACATCCAGCAGGTCGCGCAGGCCGCCCAGCAGATCGACAACCAGCGGCAGCAGATCCTCTATCAGCTCCAGTCGCTCCGGAAGCTCCAGAACCCCAACTGGCGGGAGATCGGGGGGTTGGTGGACCAGCTCGACGCGCTCATGCGCCAGGGGGAGGCGCTGGCCTACAGCGCCGCCAACCTGGACGCGCAGTTCCGGCAGACCTTCCCCGGCTACCAGCTCCCCGCCGGCTGGGTGGCCTCCACACAGGACCGGATGCAGGCGACGCGGGCGCTGGCGACGCTCCGCGCCTCGCTTGCCGCCACCCAGCGGCAGATGCAGGACCTCCGGCCGGGCATGGCGCGGCTGGGCCAGATCAAGCAGCAGATGGGCGGTATCCAGGGCACGCAGGAAGCCATCGAGCTACAGAACACGCTCCAGGGGTACGTCGCCGAGGAGATGATGCTGCTCCGCCAGGCGGTCGCGGTGCAGACCAACGCGGTGGCGGTCGCGCACGCGCGGCAGGTTCAGCGGGAGCTCCAGGAGCAGGCGGTGCTGGAGCAGATCGTCCGGAACACGCTAAACCGCCCCCGGACGCCCGCCTACGGCTTCGACGGGCGGTGGAGGGCCCCGTGAAACCCGCGCTCAGGGCGGCGATTCCACCCGGAATCGCCGCCGGCCTGGCGCTCGCGGCGCTGGCGCTGGCGGTTGTCCCGGCGGACGCGCAGGAGCCCGGGATCCTGGACCGGACCGCGCTCACGTACCGGCAGGCGTCGTTCGTCTGGATGGACCGGCTGCACCCGCTGGCGCTGCGGACCTTCTTTCCCCTGGCCGGGATCGAGTTCGCGCTGAGCGGGATCCTCTGGATGCTGAACGACAGGGAGACGCTGGAGTCCATCGCGGGCCAGTTCATCCGCAAGTTCACCTTCGTCTCCTTCTGGTTCGCGATCCTGTTCTCCTGGGAGCTGTGGATCCCGTACCTGGCGGAGGGCTTCCGGTACGCGGGGGTGACGGCCGCGGGCAGGACGACGCTCACCCCTTCCGAGATCGTGGGGATCGGGAGCGACCTGCAGGTCGCCATCGGCTCCGCCGCCTCGGACTGGCTGAGCTTCAATCCCTTCTCCGGCTTCACCATCCAGGTAGCCGCGCTCCTCGTGCTCCTCGCCTACGTGGCGGCTGCGGTGGCGATCAGCTACACCCTGGTCCAACTCTACCTCGTCACGGGTGCGGGGGTGTTCTTCCTGGGCTTCGCGGCGTTCCGGGGCACGGCGCAGTGGACCGACAACTACCTCAACCTGCTGGCCTACGTGGGGATCAAGCTGATGGTGCTGTTCCTCCTGGTGGGGCTGGGGACCACCATCGGGGCGGAGCTGGTGGAGGTCACGGCGGGGATGCGGTGGACGGACATGGCCCCGGCGGCGGAGATCTTCTTCGTCGCCCTCCTCTTCATGTCCCTGGTGCTCGGGCTCCCCGTGATGATCGCCAGGCACATCACGCAGGGACACAGCTTCGGACTGGTGAACGCCATCCGGGCCAAGGACCACTGAGCCGATTCCACCTGGAATCACACCGCACAGGAGGAAGTCACCCATGCCCTCACAAGCACAGGACGCGCGGGCAGGCCAGGTCCGGCTCATCGCCGACGCCGCCCGCGCAAAGGTCGGGGACCGGATCGAGGGGGCGAAGCGGGAGGGGCGCTCGTGGCGGACCGCCTTCTGGGGGGCGTTCGCGCTCCTCGCGGGGGCGGTCGGGGCGCTAGGCTTCGTCGCCCTCCAGCCCCGGTTCGTCCCCTACGTCGTGGCCGTGGACGCGCAGGGCGTCGCCGTGCCGATCGGGCCCGCCCGGCGCACCACGGCGGACGACCCCAACGCCGTCCGGGCGGAGTTGACCCGGTGGATCGGGTACGCGCGCACGGTCTCCTCCGATCCCCACGCGCAGAAAGAGATGGTGGAGCGCGCCTACGCCTACGCCACGCCGGCCACGGCGAACGTGCTCAACGCCTACTTCCGCGACCCGCAGAACGACGCGCGCGTGGTGGGGCAGCGCGCCGTGCGCCTGGTGAAGGTGCTCCGGGTCACGCCGCTCCCCCCACCGGCCCGCAACACCTGGAACGTGCTCTGGCGGGAGACGGAGATCGCCCACGGGAGCGAGGCCCGCACGGTCACGACCTGGGAAGCGTACCTCACGGTGCGGCGGAGCGCGCCGCGCGGCGAGGAGCGCAAGACGGAGGAGCAGATCAGCCATAACCCGCTCGGCGTCTACATCGCGGACCTCTCCTGGTCCCCGGTGGCGGACCCGAGCTCCACACGGTAGGTGCGTATGAACCCGATTCCTTCTCTCAGGCTCGCCCTGGTGCTGGCCGCGCTCGCCTCGGCGCCGCTCTCGGCGCAGGGCGCGGCGGTACGCGAGCCGCCCCGACTGCTCGGCACGGTGGTCGTCCACCGGCCCGACGCCCTGGAGCGCGCCGTCCTGGAGTTCAAGGCCACGGGCCGCGCCCGGACGCTCCCGCCGGAGCGCCCCGGCGACTTCACCACGTTCCCCTACGGGTACGTCCGCCCGTACCTCCGCTGCGCGGCGCTCAAGCTCTGCCAGGTGGAGTTACAGCCCGGTGAGACCCTGACCGACGACCCGCTCCCGGGCGACCGGGAGCGGTGGGACGTGGACCGGACCACGAGCGGCGGCCTCACGGTGGTCCTGGTGAAGCCGAAGGAATGCGACGTGAGCACGAACCTCGTCGTTCCCACCGACCGCAGACGCTACGTGGTGGAGCTGGAGGCGCCGCCCTGCAGGGGCACGAACCCCCGGGGCGAGTACATGGACGGGATCCGCTTCTGGTATCCCGACGACGTGCTGGCCGCCGGGCGCGGTCCCGCTCCGGCCGGCGAGCCTGACGCGCTCCTGGCCGACGTGCGGGCGGTGAACACGGACTACCGCTGGGGACGGAACCGGCGGATCTCCTGGACTCCGCAGCGCGTCCTAGACGACGGCATGCGGACCTTCATCCAGTTCGCCCCGGCGGCGCGGGACGGGGACACGCCGGTGCTCTATGCGGTCACGGAGGACGGCACGCGAGAGTTGGTCAACACGGTCCTGCGCCCGGACCCGGCTGGGGACTACCTGGTCGCGGACCGGGTGCTGGGGCGCGCCGTCCTGGTGCTCCGCGAGGGGAAGCGCGAACGCAGGCTGGACGTGGTGAACATGGTGCTCCACCGGCAGGGGAGGTGAGCCATGAGCGAGATCCAGAGCCGCGCCCCGGAGGCGCCGACGCCGGCCCCCGCCGCCCGGGACGACCGGCAGGTGACGATGTTCAACCGCAAGGCGGTGGTGGTGCTCGCCGGCATCGCGGCGATGACGGTGATGGTGGTGAGCTTCGCGTTCAACGCCCCTAGCCCCGGCCAGGCTGGCACCGACGAGTTGGTGCCCGCGGAGCAGGTCGGGGTGGACGCCGCCCGGCGCAACTATCTCATCTCGCCGCCGGATACGACCCGCCTGACGGAGCCCGGCGCGGGGGCGCCTGCGCCGCTCCCCCCGGTGGACGTGACCGCGGACCTGTACGGGTCCCCGGGGATGGGGAGCATCCCGCTCGAAAGCGCCCCCGACTACGGGACCTATGGCATGGGGGCGTATGCGGCTCCCGCTCCCGTCCCCGCGGCCCCCGCCGCGCCGCCCGCGCCTAGCGCGCGGGAGCTGTCGTTCCAGCGCGCCATGCGCTGCGGGATCCGGAGCTGCGAGGACGGAGGGGCCGCCCCTGGCGGCAGCTCCGGCGCCTGGGCGGAGCCCGCCGGTGCGGCCCACCC
>DASYWD010000593.1 GCA_035936415.1 Longimicrobiaceae bacterium | reverse complement strand
CCCCGTGGTGCGCGCCCGCAACGCGGAGCAGACCGCCTTCCAGTGGGCGGAGGCGAGCGGGCTGGCCGGCGTCCCCCTGCGGCTGGAGGCGGACGCCGCCTACGCGCCCCCGCCGCCCCCCGCGGCCGACGCGCGCCCGCTCGGCCCCTCGCCGGAGGGCTTCCACCCCTCCCGCACGCGCTTCCTCGACGGCGAGGGGCGGACCGTCGTGGAGATGTGGCTGGTGCCGGGGCTGGGGCACGCCTGGTCCGGCGGCTCCACGCAGGGGAGCTACACCGAGCCGCGGGGGCCCGACGCCAGCCGGGAGATGGTCCGCTTCTTCCTGGAGCACCCCCGGGAGGCCCGGTGAGCGCGCCCCTCTTCCCCACCTTCCCGGACCCGGTCCGCTTCTGGAGCCGCCTCCACCCGGAGCGGCTCGCCCTGGTGGACCGCGCCTCCGGGGCGCGCCTCACCTACGCCGAGCTGGACCGGAGGATCGCGCGCTGGACCGCCGTCCTCCGCGACATCGGGATCGGCCGGGGGGACGTCGTCGCCGTCCTGGCCGGGAACCGCGAGGAGGTGGTGGAGGCGTTCTTCGCGTGCGTGCGGATCGGCGCGGCACTCCTCCCCCTCAACTGGCGCCTTTCCGCCGCGGAGCTGACCGCGGTGCTGGACGACGCCCGCCCGGTGCTCCTCCTCCGGGAGGATCGCTTCCGGCGGCTCGCGGACGACGCCCTCGCGGCGGCGGCCGAGGTCCCGGCGGTGGGGTGGGTAGAGCTGGAGGATGTGGCCCGTGTGCCGGTCGCCCCGCGCACCGAGGGGCCGGACGCGCCGGTGTCGCCCGACGACCCGGCGCTGGTCCTCTACACCTCCGGGAGCACGGGGAAGCCCAAGGGGGCGCTCCTCCCGCACCGGCAGATCCTGTGGAACGCGGTGGCGACCACGACCGCGTGGGAGCTGGGGCCCGCCGACGTGGCGCCGGTCTCCACCCCGCTCTTCCACACCGGGGGGTGGAACGTGTTCGCCACCCCGCTCTGGCACCGCGGCGGCACCGTGGTCCTCCTGGACGGCTTCGAGCCGGACGCCTTCCTCGCCGCCGTGGAGGAGGAGGGGGTCACCCTGGCGCTCACGGTCCCCACGCAGCTCGTCCTGCTGATGGAGAGCCCGCGCTGGGGGCGCCCCCTCCCCTCGCTCCGCCACTTCGTCTCCGGGGGCGCGCCCTGCCCGGCGGCGCTGGCGGTGCGGGTGCGCTCGGCCGGGTACCGCTTCCGCGAGGGCTACGGCCTGACCGAGTGCGGCCCCAACTGCTTCGCCATCTCTGACGAGGAGGCGCTCCGGAAGCCGGGGAGCGTGGGCCGCCCGGTGCCGTTCCTGGAGATGCGGCTGGAAACGGCGGACGGGCGGGAGGCGGAGCCCGGCGAGCCGGGGGAGCTGCTCCTGCGCGGGCCGCAGGTGTTCGCGGGGTACCTGCGCGACCCGGAGCGCACCGTGGAGGCCTTCACCCCGGACGGGTGGCTCCGCACCGGCGACCTGGCCCGCCGCGACGCCGAGGGCGCCTACACCATCTGCGGGCGGCGCAAGGAGATGTACATCTCCGGCGGGGAGAACGTCTTCCCGGGCGAGGTGGAGGCCGCGCTGGCCGAGTGCCCGGGGGTGGCGGAGGTGGTGGTGGTCGGCGTCGCCGACCCCAAGTGGGGGGAGGTGGGACGCGCCTTCGTGGTGCCCCGCGCGGGCGCGGCGCTCTCGGAGGCGGAGGTGGTGGCCCACGCGCGCGCCCGGCTGGCCGGGTACAAGGTGCCCAAGGCGGTGATCGTCGTCCCGGAGATCCCCCGTCTCGGCTCCGGGAAGCCGGACCGGCGCGCCCTGGCGGAGCTCGTGGAGGTGACCGCGTGACCGGAGCGGAGACCATGCAGCAGGCGAAGGGGTCCACCCTGCGCTCCACCCTGGACTTCCTCGGCGCCGAGGTGGGCGCCGACGCGGTGGAGCGCGTCCTGGCGAGCCTCCCGGCCGAGGACCGGCGCGTCGTGGAGACCGCCGCGGCCACCGACGAGGTGCCGCTGGAGGTGCTCCTCGGCCTCCTGCGCGCCGCGGACCGCGCCGTGGCCGCCGAGCACCCCACCTGGATCGAGCGTAGCGGCGCCTTCGCCATCCAGTCGTTCGGGGTGAAGCTGTACGGGGGGATCCTCCGCAAGGCGAGCCCCACCGAGTTCCTGACGCAGCGCGTCTCCCTCTTCCAGCTCTACTACCGCCCCGGGAACATGGAGGTGGTGGAGGCGGAGCCGGGGCGGGCGGTGCTCCGCCTGGTGGGCTTCGACCCCACCGACACGCTCTTCTGCCGGCGACAGACCGGGGGGCTGCTGCGCTCCGTGGAGGTGGCGGGGGGGCGCGACGCCTCCGTGCGCCACGTGCGCTGCTCCGCCGAGGGGGACGCGTTCTGCGAGTGGGAGCTGCGCTGGAGCTGAAAGCGAGTGGCGGCCGGACGGATGGGGTGCTCGTTGGCATTCGGACGCTGCATCACGCATTGGAGTTCGCAGGAGGACATGACCGAGCCCGTGCATCCACCTGCAGAGGTCGGGCGCCCTCCGGACCGAGCCGTTCTTTGAAATCCGTCCGCTCTATACCTGTCCCTCCGTGTGGTTGCGAATCGTACCTCGCATGTGGCTCCGGCACCACCAGGTGCGCGAATCCACGTGACTACCCGGATGCCCGCCCTTCCATTTTGTCTCGGCCGCCCGCCGGCGCTGTGCCGCAGCGGGCACCTGCACCCGCTCCGCCGGTCCGGCGATGTTCGTGCAGGCTGTCGTTGCGTCCGCGTCCATCCGGCGGTATACTGCTCGGGCGGTGGCGCGTGTTACGCGCCACTGAGTTCGTGTGGCACGCCCGGGGGCGTGATATGCCCCTTTCCGGCGCCTACTAAGTAGTTGGGCGGCACCGCTATACTAGTTGAGCCGGTGTGCAGGGTACGTATGCCGAACATGCCCCTCTGTTACCGTTATAGAGATGAAGCTTAGCGAAGCCCGGATCCGCGACTTCAAGCGATTCAGTGATCTCACGATCACCGGCATCCCAGCGGAAGCACGACTCGTGGTGCTGGTCGGCCCTAACGGAGCTGGCAAGACATCTCTGTTCGAGGCTTTCAACTACTGGATGATCCGGGTCCGCCAGGACTACCATTTTGATCCACTGTATCACGCGAAAGTGGGCGCTCAGCCTACAAGGGATTGGTCGGAAATGCTCCAGCGGATCCAGCTGAGCTTCCATGATTTCCCCACTGATCCTCGGGCGGACGCGGCACAAGCCCGCAAGACCTTCTATTTTCGGTCCGCATATCGCCACGAGCCCGATTTCACGCTAAGTCAGCTAAATCGAGCCGACGATGTTCTCATGGACAGTCGTCGTCCAAACACGCTGATCTCGGGCGAGGCCCGAGTTTCGGACAATTACCAGAGGATTGTGTCAGCTAGCATTGAGGCGCTGTTTGATCCAGCAGAGAAAACCACTACTGCGGGCGAAATCACTCAACGGCTGATCGGGCGTGTGCGAGACGCGATGGTGAGGGTGTTCGAGACCCTGCAACTGGAGGGTCCAGGCCGGCCGATGCAGGATGGGACGTTCTTCTTCACGAAGGGCGTGAGCCGAGGCTATCACTACAAGAACTTGTCTGGAGGCGAGAAGGCTGCGTTCGACCTGCTTCTCGACTTCATCATAAAGTCAGAGTCCTTCGATAACTCCATCTTTTGCATCGACGAGCCAGAACTCCATATGCATACGAAGTTGCAGGGGCGATTGCTCGATGAGCTTCTCGATCAGCTTCCGCCAAACTGCCAACTCTGGCTGTCTACTCATTCGATCGGAATGACCCGTCGAGCAATGGACCTGCACAGGTCGAATCCGAGCGACGTTGTCTTTCTGGACTTTGGCGGTCATGATTTCGACGCGTCGGTCACCATGCGGCCTGCCGTGATCGACCGCGCCTTCTGGAAGAGCATGTTCGCGGTCGCTCTGGATGACCTTTCCGACCTGATAGCTCCACAGGAAATCGTGTTTTGCGAAGGGCGCCGGGAGATTGGCTCACCCAGGCGCACACCGACTTTTGATGCGGCAGTCTACCGGACCATTTTCGGTGCCCGCCATCCCGATACAGAGTTCGTCCCTCTCGGGGGAACCACGGAAATCGACAAGGATGCCCTCCTGCTCAGTGCTGTGCTATCGCAAATGCTCCCATCTATTACGACGTGGAAGCTGTTCGACCGCGACGATCGCAGCGCGGTTGAAGTGGGCGAGCTCGCGAAGTCGGGCACCAAAGTTCTCGGACGCCGGGACTTAGAGAGCTACCTGTGGGATGACGAAATCGTATCGGCCCTCGCAGCGAGAGCGGGAATGCCATCAGAGGCACCGGCAATAATTGCCGAGAAGAACCGTCTTCTCGCGACGCTTACTGCCGCAGGGAAGCCGGCGGACGACGTGAAGGCAATCAGCGGTCCACTATACAACGAGGTGAAGAGGCGATTGCAGCTGACTGCATGCGGCAACAACGCGGTGGAATTCGCGCGTGCTACTCTAGCACCGCTCGTTCAGCCTGGGACCAGAGTCTACTCTGAACTAGAAGCCGTTGTCTTCTGAATTCGCCACCTAACCCCGGGTTCCAGGGGATGCAGGGTCCGGCATGCCTGCCTCCGGCAATGGTCTTCCCTGCACCGCTGAACCCGAGAGTCGCTAGGCGCAGAACCCTTCAGAGGATTCCCATGGCCGCCAATCACTTGGAGCAATTAGTCGCCGAATGGTACGAGTACCAGGGGTACTTCCTGCGGCGGAACGTAAAGGTGGGCCGTCGTGCCAAAGGGGGCTACGAGGGTGAACTCGACATCGTCGCTTTTCATCCCGACAAGCGGCATCTCCTGCATATCGAGACGTCGCTTGATGCTCAGGCGTGGCACAAGCGCGAGACTCGGTTCGCCAAGAAGTTCGAGCTGGGCCGCCACTTCATACCGTCCCTCTTCTCCGGCCTAAGCATCCCTGCGGAGATCGAACCCGTTGCCGTACTGCTCTTCGCAGCAAAGGTCGGCGGTCGCACGAGTCTGGGTGGCGGTCGCTTGGTCCTTGTTGGGGAGCTCCTGCAGGAGATCTTCTCCGAGCTCGCGCCCGTGAGTATTCTGTCGAATATGGTCGATGAACAGAAGCCGTTGCTCCGAACACTTCACTTCGTGGCAGCGCACAAAAGGCAAATCGCGCCCGTCCTCCGCGCCTAAGCGCCCGGGCAAGAGGGACCGGCTGCAGTCGTGTATCCCTGCAGGCGACATGCAGCCGGCGATGCTTCCACGCCTGGTGACTAGGCCGCCAGGCACCGCCTCCTGAAGTTGCGGCTCGGCCGCACACACCTGAGCTTTGGGGCGCCAGGTAGCTGATCTCCCGAACCCCGAGCCGCATGATCGATCCCGGCCTGATTGGCCGCGTTGTGCTCGTCACCGGCGCAAACTCCGGAATTGGTGCCGCCACGGCGCGCGCATTCGCGGCCCAGGGCGCCACCCTCGTGCTGCATTACCTGGATCGGCAGCCGCCCCTCGCCGATGCTTCCATCCGTATCGAGCACGAGGTGCCAGGCGCTCCCGCAGCGGAGGCGCTCGCCCGGGAGATCGTCGCCTCCGGTGGACGCGCGGTGCCCGTCGCCGCGGATCTCTCGGACCCGGCTGCGGCTGTTCACCTCTTCGATGCAGCCGAGGCGCAGGCCGGCCCCGTGGAGGTGCTGGTCAACAACGCGGCCCACTGTGAGAGTCCAGACACCATCCTTCAAATCACGGCCGGAACCCTCGACCGCCACTTCGCGGTGAACACCCGCGCCCCGGTGCTGCTCACCCACGAGTACGCCCGTCGGCACCAGCGGCGTGGAGGGACACGAGGGCGAATCATCCACCTCAGCACGGATGCGGCGCGCGCATTCGCGACCCAGATCGCCTACGGAGCCAGCAAGGCCGCTCTGGAAGCGTTCACCCGCAGCACCGCCGTGGAACTGGGTCCGCTGGGGATCACGGTCAATGCCGTGGCACCCGGGCCGGTGCAGACCGGCTGGATCACTCCCGAGCTGGAGGAGCAGGTTTTGCCGTGGATCCCCCTGCGGCGCGTGGGTACACCCGAGGACGTCGCCGACGCAATCGTCTTCCTTGCTTCGGATCAGGCGCGCTGGATCACGGGGCAGGTGCTGCAGGTTGCGGGCGGGCATGCGTTGTAGCTTTTCCCCTGCTGTTCCCGGAGCGCTCATGACTCTCGGCCCCGTCCTCCTGCTGCTCCTGCTCGGCGCTCTCTCCGCGTGCCAGCCGAACCCTCCGCACGACTCGGTGTCGGTCGGGAGGGAGTACGCACGCGAGCGCGCCCAGATGGTTCAGGAGCAGCTCCGTGCCCGCGGAATCCGCGACCGGGCCGTGCTCGCGGCAATGAGGCGAGTTCCGCGGCACCGGTTCGTTCCCCCGGCGGACGAGCACCTTGCCTATGCCGACCATCCGCTGCCGATCGGGTTCGACCAGACCATCTCCCAGCCCTACATCGTCGCGTACATGACCGAGGCGGCCAGGATCTCCGCCGGCGACAGGGTGCTGGAGATCGGCACCGGCTCAGGGTATCAGGCAGCGGTCCTGGCGGAGATCGCGCGCGAGGTCTACAGCATCGAGATCGTTCCCGAGCTGGCGACGCGCGCCCGCACGGTGCTCCGGGAGCTGGGCTACACCAACGTGCACGTCCGCACCGGGGACGGCTACGCGGGCTGGAGGGAGCATGCGCCCTTCGACGCCATCCTGGTCACCGCCGCACCGGACCATGTCCCGCCGGCGCTCGTCGAGCAGCTGGCGGTGAACGGGAGGATGGTCATTCCGGTGGGTACGGGAGAGCAGGAGATGCGGGTGCTCACGAAGACGACCGCGGGAGTGACGGAGGAGAGGACGCTGCCGGTGCGCTTCGTGCCGCTCGTCCGCCCGGACTCGGCGAGCCCCTAGCGCAGCAATCCGCACGTACTGCCGGACGACCGCGCCTGACGGGAGCGCTGCCAGAGACAGTCGGCCGGGCGTTATTCTCTCCGTAGTCGAGCGGCTCACCGCCCCACCGACCGCAGCGTGATCCCGTCCTCCCCCAGCACCAGCCGGGTCCGGATCGTCCGCGTCTGCTCCGGGTCGCCGGTGGTGTTCACGTGCCGGGTGAACTCCACCGTGTTCGCGTCGATCCACGCCGCGTCGGAGGCGCCCCAGGTGCTGCCGCCGTCCACCCCCCACTCCAGGCGCGGGAACCCCTGCGCCATGCTCCACACCTGGATCCCGTTGGGGTCGTAGCCCGCCTCCAGGTCCACGGACGTCGCCGCGAAGCGGCTCCGGTCCGGCGCGACGACGGGCGGGCCGAGGACCTGCACCTGGTTCGTGGTCTCGCCATCCACCAGGAGCCATCCCCCGCCCTCGTAGAAGCTCAGCTGCACGAGGTGGTGCCCGATCTCCGGGATCCACCCGGCGTAGCGGTGCAGGACGGTGCGGGCGCCCTCGGTGCGGTCGTCCTCCAGGGGCAGGTTCGCGCGGCCGGTCCCCTGGAAGAGCAGGCGGTCCCCCTCGCGGCGGACCCGCCCCGCGGTTGCGGCGAGCAGGCGCTGCTCGGTCCGGGCGACGCACGCCTCCGTGTCGGGCCGGTTCCAGCAGGGCCGGTACGGGTCGGGGACGGGCGCTGGCGAGGCCGCGGGCGGGGGCGCGGGCGCGGGCGAGACCGGCGCCGACGCGGGGGCACCGGGCGTGCATCCGGCGGCGAGGACGAGCAGGAGCGCGGTCGCGGTGGGACGGAGCATCGGTGAGGGCGGAACGGGTGGAGAGCGCGGACGGTCTCGATCATCGTCCGGCGGCGCGCCGCCCGCAAGGCCACGGAGCAGGCGGACACGTTCGACGGGGAGCAGATGAAGGAAAGGAGACCGGGGGCCGGACGCCCCGACGCGCCGGACGCACCGCGCCGCTGGGCGGAGCACACCGTCACGCCGGAGGAGGCCGGGCGCACGGTGGAGGAGGTCCTCACCGGGAGCATGCAGGTGTCCCGGCGGATGATCCAGCGGCTGACGCGCAGCAAGGGGCTCCAGCTCAACCGCCGCCCCGCGTTCCTGGCGCGGAAGGTGAAAGCCGGCGACGTGGTGGCGGCGCGCCTGGCGCCGGAGGAGGAGGCGGGGCTCGCGCCGGTGCCGATGGAGCTGGCCGTGGTGCACGAGGACGCCGACGTGCTGGTGCTGGACAAGCCGCCCTTCCTGCTGGTGCACCCCACCTCGCCGGAGCAGGACCGCACGCTGGCCCACGGCGTGGCGCACCACTTCGCCGCGCAGGAGCTGCGGGCGAAGGTGCGCCCGGTGCACCGGATCGACCGGGACACCTCGGGGCTGGTGCTCTTCGCCAAGAGCGCGCAAGCACAGGCCCAGCTGGACCGGCAGCTCCGCGAACGCGAGCTGGGGCGCGCGTACCTGGCGTTCGTGCGGGGGAGCGTCGCCGAGGACGAGGGCGTGGTGGAGGCGCCGATCGGGCGCGACCGCAAGCGCCCCAACCTGCGCGCCGTGCGCCCGGACGGGGAGCCGGCGCTCACCCGCTTCCGCGTGGTGGAGCGCTTCCCCGGGGCGACGCTGCTGGAGCTGGAGCTGGAGACCGGGCGCACGCACCAGATCCGCGTCCACATGGCCCACCTGGGCCACCCCGTCCTCGGCGACCGGCAGTACGGCGGCGCCGGCCGGGACGCCCCGAAGCGGCAGGCGCTGCATGCGCACC
This sequence comes from Longimicrobiaceae bacterium, assembly GCA_035936415.1. Taxonomy (NCBI): domain Bacteria; kingdom Pseudomonadati; phylum Gemmatimonadota; class Longimicrobiia; order Longimicrobiales; family Longimicrobiaceae; species Longimicrobiaceae bacterium. The sequence continues at coordinate 8,928 of DASYWD010000593.1, read as the reverse complement.
GCATCTGCTTCACGCACCCCCGCACGGGCGAGCGGGTGGAGCTCCGGGCGCCGCTCCCGCCGGACCTGGAAGAGCTGCGGGAGCGGCTGCAAGAGGCGGCCGGCGAGCCGCGGGAATGAAGACCGGGCGCCCCCGCGATTCAGGGGCGCCCGGTCTCGTTCCTACAGCCGCGGGTCCACCGGCTCGCTCTCCAGCGCCAGCACCCCGAACACGCACTCGTGCGTGCGCCGCAGCGGCTCCCCGCGGACGAACCGCTCCAGCCCCTCTACCCCCAGCGCGAACTCCCGCAGCGCCAGCGAGCGCTTGTGCGAGAGCCCCCGCTGCCGGAGCCGCTGCAGGTTCTCCGGCTCGGTGTACTCCGGGCCGTAGATGATGCGCAGGTACTCCCGCCCCCGGCACTTCACCGCCGGCTGCACCATCCCCCTCCGCCCTTTCGCGACGAAGTCGAGCGGCTTGACCACCATCCCCTCGCCGCCGCGCTCGGTGTGCTCCTCCCACCAGCGGACCGCCTCCTCCTGCTCGTCCGGGTCGGTGACGTCCACCACGCGGTAGGGTGTGGCGAGCATCACCTCCGGGTCCGCCGCGCAGACACGGGCGAGGACCTCCATGTGCCAGGCGTGGTCCCGCCCGGTGTGCACCGCCCCCTCCGAGGCCAGCAGGTGGAAGGGCGCCAGCTTCAGGTCCGTCACCGAGCCCACCTCCCAGCAGTAGCGCCGGTACGACTCCACGTAGCGCCCCGCCAGCCCCGCGCGGCCGCGGAAGCGCTCCAGCAGCTCCGCCGCCTGGCCCCGGCCGCCCGCCTGCTCCAGCACCGCCACCGCCTCCGAGAGCGCCCCGCGCGAGGCCGCCCCCACGGCGGCGTACTGGCCGCGCAGCAGCTCCTGCGCCTTGGCCGACCAGGGGAGCAGCTCCGCGTCCAGGCACACCCAGTCTGTCCCCAGCTCTTCCCAGATCCCGGCGGCGGCCACCGCCGCCTGCACCCGCGCCAGGAGCTCCGCCTCCAGCGCCGTCTCCGCGAAGAAGCGGCGCCCCGTGCGGGTGTAGACGATCCCGACCCCCTCGTCCACCACCCCGAAGCGCCGGCGCGCGGCGTCCTCGTCGCGGCAGACGACCACCACCGCGCGCGAGCCCATGTGCTTCTCCTCGCAGACCACCCGCGGCACCCCCTCGTGCCGGTAGTAGCCGAAGGCCTCCGCCGGGTGCTCCAGCAGCCCCGGCGCCTTCGTGGTCTCGGAGGGCGACATGGTGGGCGGCAGGTAGACCAGCCACTTGGGGTTGGCGGCGAAGCGGCTCATCACCTCCAGCGCCGCCGCCGCGTTCTCCTCCCGCACGGTCACGTTCCCTCGCAGCCGGGTGGCGACGATGCGCTTCCCGGTCACGTCCTCGATGTCCAGCACGTCGTCCAGCCGGTGCTGCTCCGAGAGGAGCGGCGCCACCAGCTCCTCCGGGAGGAAGGACCGCACCGGCTCCGCGTAGATCCGCGCGGCCGGCACGGAGACCAGCTCCCGCTCCGGGTAGCGCAGCGCCGTGAGCCGCCCCCCGAAGACGCACCCGGTGTCGATGCAGATCGTGTTGTTCAGCCAGGCGGGCTCCGGCACCGGAGTGTGGCCGTAGACCACCATGGCCTGGCCCCGGTACTCCGCCGCCCAGTTGTAGCGCACCGGGAGGCCGAACTCGTCCGTCTCCCCCGTGGTCTCGCCGTAGAGCGCGAACTCCCGCACCCGTCCCGAGCCGCGCCCCTGGTACTCCGCCTTCATCCCGGCGTGGGCCACCACCAGCTTTCCGTCGTCCAGGACGTAGTGGCTCACCAGGGCGTCCAGGAAGGCGGCGGCCCGCTCCCGGAACTCCGGCGTCTCGCGCCCCAGCTGCTCCAACGACTCGGCCAGGCCGTGCTTCACCTGCACGTTCCGCCCACCCAGCGCCTTGACCAGCTTGACGTCGTGGTTGCCGGGGACGCAGAGCGCCGTCCCGGCCTCCACCATCCCCATCACCAGGCGCAGCACGCCCGGGGTGTCCGGGCCCCGGTCCACCAGGTCGCCCACGAACACCGCCCTGCGCCCCTCCGGCGGCCGGACGGAGTACGCGGGCTCCCCCGCCGCGTCCGTCTCCCGCGCGACGGCGTAGCCCAGCTCCCGCAGGAGCGCCACCAGCTCCTCCAGGCAGCCGTGCACGTCGCCGATCAGGTCGAAGGGCCCGTGCTCGTGCTTGCGATTGTTCCAGAGCGGCTCGCGCTGCAGGGTGACTGCGGCCACATCCTCCGGCGAGCTCAGCACGTGCACGTGCCGGAACCCCTCGCGCCGCAGCCCGCGCAGGGAGCGCCGCAGCTGGTCGGCCTGCCGGCGGATCACGTGCGGGCCGAAGTCCCGGTCCGGGCGCGCCTGGTTCCGCTCCCGGCAGAGCTTCTCCGGGAGGTCGAAGACGATGGCCACCGGGATGACGTGGTACTCCCTGGCGAGCGCCACCAGCGGCTTGCGCGCCTCCGGCTGCACGTTGGTGGCGTCCACCACCGTGAGGTTGCCGCGGGCCAGCCGCTTGGCGGCGACGTAGCGCAGCACGTCGAAGGCGTCGCCGGTCGCGCCCTGGTCGTTCTCGTTGTCCGAGACCAGGGCGCGGCAGTAGTCGGACGAGAGCACCTCGGTAGGGAGGAAGTGGGTCCGCCCGAAGGTGGACTTCCCCGCCCCGGAGGGCCCCACCAGCACCACCAGCGACAGCTCCGGAATGGTGAGCTTCACGAGACCAGTTCCCTTTCTCGACGGGGTGCGGGCGTCCGCCCCCGGACGTAGACCTCGGCCCCCGGCACGGAGCCGATCGGCTTGCGCAGTTTCCTGTACCCACCATCCAGCACCAGCACGATCCCGTCGCCCGGGAAGGCCACCTCGCTCCCGAGGCGGTCGACCAGCTCTGCCGCCGGGTTCCCGGCCTGGTGCTTCATCCAGCTCAGGTCCAGCACGACCGCGAGGACGTGGAGCGGGTAGTCGGGGAGGAGCTTCACCTGCTTGCGCACCAGGTAGGCACGCTCCACGTCGCGGTGGCGGCGCAGCGCCTCGACCAGCGCCTGGAGCGCCTCCTCACCCAACCCGTGCGGCAGGAAGACGTCCTTCGGGCGGAGCGCCGCGACGCTGCGCTCCTCCTGGGCGCCCGCCACCAGGTCCTGGTGCTCCTGGAGCCGGCGCCAGTAGCGCTCCGCCTCCTCGGTCCGGCCCGCGCGCAGCAGGAAGGCGTGCGCGGAGCCGCACGCCGGCTGGACCAGGCCCGGGTCGGTGGCCATGGCGGCCTCCAGATGGTCCAGCCCATCGGGGTCGCCCCGCTCCAGGAGCAGCTGCCCGAGCATGTAGCGGGCGGGGCCGTCCTCGGGGGCCGCACGGGCGATCTCCTGGAAGAGGGGGACCGCCTCATCGCCCCCGCGCAGGTTGGCGACGGCCCAGGCGCGCTCCCTCGCCTCCTCGGGTGAAAGGGGACCCGCCGCGGCCTGCCGCTCCAGCTCCGCGAGGCGCTCCAGGCCCTGCCGGCTCTGCTCGTGCTCCCGCGACCAGAACTGCCGCACCGCGGCGCTCCACGAGTGGTCCAGCTGCGCGAGCACCGCCGCCCGCCGCCCGCCCAGGAGCTCCTCCGCGGCGCTGGGCCCCCCGTCTCCCGACGTGAGCAGCGCGGGGGTGGGGCGGACCCCGAGCGCGGCCAGACGCTCCGCGAGCACCGGGTGCGTGTCCCCGCTCCGGGTCTGCGCGGCCAGGGCCTCGGCCAGCAGGACCTCCGCCTCCTTCGCCGGCATCGGTTCTCCGAGTGTGCGCGCCAGGGTGGAGAAGGCGTCGGCCGGCGGCTCCGGCTCCATGCGCGCACGCCCCCAGACGCCGGGCCAGAAGGAGCCACCCAGGTACGCGCCCCGAACCTCCACCCGCATCAGGGCGGCGGCCATCGTTTCGCGCCCCACCATCGCCGCGGCCCGCTCGTCGGCCTCGAACTCCTGCCTGCGCGCGAGCACGAACGAGTACGCAGCGAAACGCGGCGCGTACCAGCGGAAGAAGCGCTCGAAGATGAACGTCCCCGGGTGCTGCTCCTGCTCCAGCTGCTCCAGGATGCGGACCCAGGTGCTCCGGATCCGGTAGATCCACGCCCCCGTGCGGCCGTGCGCGCGGGAGAGGTGGCCGAACTCGTGCGCCAGCACCGCCCGGAACTCCGCCGGCGAGAGGGCGTGCAGGAGCGGCACCCCGAGCGCCAGGTAGTTGCGGTGCCACCCGAACATCCCCAGCCGCGGCACCTGGGAGACCGAGGCGTTGAAGTCGTCGGTCAGGAGAAGGCGGTGCGCGGGCGGGGCGTCTACCGCCCTGCGGACCGCATCCACCTCCGCGAAGAGCCGCGGGGCATCCGCGCGGGCGAGCGGCGTCCCGGCCGGGGGATCGATGCGGACCCACATCGCCTTCAGCACCACGGCCCCCAGCATCAGCACCGGGATGGCGACCTTGAACAGCAGGACCCAGCCCCCGTGCTCGGCGACCCACCACCCCAGGCCGACCACCAGGGCCAGCAGCAGGGCGAGCACGCCGAACACGTAGGCGTAGCCCAGGAACCCGAAGAGCAGCGCGCGCAGGCGGTACTCCCCCGGCCGCTCGCGCGCCACCCTCTCCAGGCGGGCGACGTAGCTGTCGAATTGCTGACTGCTCTGCATGGGATCTCCTCGCTCGAAGGTGGGGAGCACCGCCGGCCGCGCCCGGACGGGCGCGGGGCTCGTCGCTCGGATGAAGGTTCCGTTACTCCCAGTCGAACACCGCCATCTGCGTCGGCGACCCCAGCGCGGGGTCCTCCGGTCCCACCGGGAGGAAGCGCACGGCGTAGCCGAACCGCTCCGCCACCTCCCCCGCCCACCGCTGGAACTCCGCCCGGGTCCACTCGAAGCGGTGGTCCCGGTGCCGGAACGCCCCCGCCGGGAGGCTCTCCCACGTGGCGTTGTACTCCTGGTTCGGGGTGGTCATCACCACCGTCCCGGGCCGCGCGAACTCGAAGAGAACCCGCTCGAAGGCCCGCAGCCGCGGCGGGTCCAGGTGCTCGATCACCTCCACCACCGCCGCCGCGTCGTACCCGGCGATCCGCGGGTCCCGGTACATGAGCGAGCCGTGGATCAGCCGGATCCTCTCCCGCTGCTTCGGCGGCATCTCCTCCAGCCGGAGCCGGTCCCGGGCGACCTCCAGCGAGCGGATGGAGACGTCCATCCCCAGGATCTCCTCGAACTGCCGGTCCTGGAGCAGCATGCGGAGCAGCCGCCCCTCCCCGCAGCCCAGGTCCACCACCCGCTTCGCCCCGCTCGCCCGCAGCGCGGCCGCCACGGCGCCGAGACGCTGCTCGTTGAGGCCGATTCGCTCCTCCACCACCTGCTCCTCGGCGTCGCGGGCCTCCGCCGCGGCGTCCGGGTCCGCCTCCTCCTCCGCGACCAGCTGCGCCAGCGCCGCGCGCGTCAGGCTGGGGCGGTGCTTGAGGTAGCGCCGGGTGATGAGGTCGCGCTCCGGGTGGGCGGACAGCCATCCCTCGCCCTGCCGGAGCAGCTTCTCCACCTCGTCCTCCCCCACCCAGTAGTGCTTGGCGTCGTCCAGCACGGGGACGAGCACGTACAGGTGCCGGAGCAGCTCCGCCAGGCGGACGGTCGCCGTCAGGGTGAGCGTGAAGTAGCGGCTCTCGCCCCATTCCGGGAACGCGGGGTCCAGGGGGTGCCGCTCCGCCTCCAGCGCGTAGCCGAGCGGCTCGAAGAGGCGCCGCAGCAGCGGCTCCCCGCCCCGGCAGGGAAGGACCGCGATCCGGGCGGTCAGCGGGATCGGCGTCTCCGCCAGCTCCGGGCGGTCCCTGCACTTCCCGGCGAGCGCGGTCCCCAGCACCTGCGCGATGGCGACGCTCAGGAACGAGGAGGCGACGTACGGCCGGTCGTTGACGTACTGGTCGAGCGCGCCCCCCTCGCCCCGGGAGCCGCGCACCAGCCCCACGGGGTCCACGTCCAGGAGGAGCGCGGCCGTGCACCGCTCCGGCGCGGCTTCCGGGTAGACCACGTGCGCGCTCCCGAAGGAGAGCGGGAAGCTCTGCGCCCGCGCGGGGTTCTTGTAGAGCAGGTAGCCGAGGTCGGTCGCCGGCTCGTGCGTGGTGGTGATGGTGAGCAGCATGGGCGGATCGGGTGTGATGGTGCTGCCGCGTCTGGGGGTGCGGGCCGCCCGCGAGAGACGGCGCGCACCCCGGAACTGTCACTCGTCGTCGTCCCAGGGACGGCGGTCGGCCTTCCGCTCCAGCTTCCGGGCGCGATGGAAGTCGCGCCGGGCCTGCCGCTGGGTGGTGGTGGATTCGTGTACGCTCTCAATCAGGCGGCTCCGCACCTCGACCTCCGATCCGCAGAGGTCGGTGAAGCGGATCCACCGCGGAACCCAGAAGCGCCTCAACTGGTGGACGATCCTTCGCGCGGTCTCCTGTGAGACGTAGAACAGCTCCGCCTCGCTGGTGATCTCGAAGTAGTCGTCCTCCGGCGCGCGCTCCTCGGGTTCCCCATGGTATTCCTTCAGTCGGTTGATCATTTCTCGCTCAGGGTTGCACAGCCGCCCTGGGGCGGCAGGGATTGGCGCCGAACGCGGAACGCCCCACCCGGCCGACGGCGCAGGTGGGGCGTTCTCCGCTCCCGAGGGTGCGGCGGCCGGCGCTACGGCGCCGTTCCGCTCCCTCCCCCTGCGCTGTGTGCCGGTACCGGCGTGAGATTCCCGCGCGGCGCGGCTCGGTCCATTTCGGGCCCGTGGTCCGGCTGCACGAGCAGCCGGCTGAGCCGTGCGGGGCAGGCCGCCTGCGCGTGCGCGCTCTCCACCCACGCACGCACCCCGGCACTGGCGCGGGCACGGAGCCCCGCCGGGCGGGTGGCGGACCTGCCGGGCCCCAGGGGGCGCGGACCGGCCGCGAAGGCGAAGTGGATGGTCCCGAACACGTGCTGCTCCTTTCCAGACCCGACCCCGGGGGAACCCCCGAAACGCAAAATCGCGCCGCCGATGCCTTCCCGCGGGCGACTACACGCCTGCGGTCCCGAAGGACGCCCCACGCGGTGGTGGGGCGGCTCCGGTGCTTGCATCGGGACGCGACTCCCTGAGGGGAGCGACGATAAAGCGGCTTCCGCGTCCTGTCAAGAGTGTCCGGCCCGCTCGACCGCGTCCGGTCTGCCTTCGTGCGGTCCCCGCCAGCGCCAGAGCCCCTCCGCAACCGCGAGCCCCACGACCGCGGAGAGCACCACGTCGCTCACGAAGTGCGCCCCCGCCGCCACGCGCGAGTAGCTGGAGCCCGCCGCCAGCGCGTACCAGACCCACCGCGCGCGGGGGAACAGGTGCGCCAGCATCCCCGCCGCTCCCCAGGCCACCAGCGCGTGACTGCTGGGGAGGGCGAGCCCCCCGGTGGAGAAGGGGCGCTCCGTCCAGGCGCGGAACACGTACTCGCCGGCATGGGCGCGCGGGCGCTCCCGCCGGAACACGAGCTTGAGCACCTCCGCCGCCGCCCCGCCCAGCGTGGCCGACCCCAGCAGGAGCAGTCCGCGCGCCCACGCTCCCCGCCCTGCGCGCTCCGGCCGGTCGTGCAGCACCAGCGCGAGCGCGGCGGTGGCCCACAGCGGGAGGAAGCCCATCACCCGCAGCATCCGGCCCAGGTCGGTGTCGCTCAGTTCCGCCGCGGCCAGGTGAACGTACGCCCAGCGGTCCACGAGGTGCGCCAGGACGAGCGCCACGGCGGAGGCCAGGAGGAAGCGGAGCAGCGGAGCGCGTCCGTGCCGGGGGGGAGCTGCGTGCATGGGTCGGGGGTGCCGGTGCTCGTCGGGGGGGCGGGGGCGCCGACAAGCTACGCGACCCGCCCCGCGGTCGGAAGGGCGGGGCGGGTCGCGGGGAGGAGCAGGGACGCGGCTAGTAGAGGCGCAGCGACCCGATCACGAAGTTCAGCTCGAGCCCGCTGAAGTCCACGTCGTCGTACTCCCGGAAGAGGCGGTAGCGGGCGCTCGCACGGAAGTACGGGGTGACGCGGAGCCCCACCTCGGCCGCGCCGGCCGGCCCGCCGCGGCGGGCGCGCACCACCCTCGCGCTGTCCAGCCGCACGCGGTAGTCGTAGTAGGCGACCCCGGCCTCGCCCCGGACGAAGGGGACGATTCCCCGCGGGTCCCCGGGGAACTGGTACTCCCCGACGGCCGTGAGCGGGATCACCAGGAAGCGGTCGCTCCCGGAGCGCGCGCCGGAGATCTCCAGGTTGGGGAACACGGCGAAGGTCCCGGGCCGGGCCGGGTTCGCCAGGGCGAGCCCCACCAGGGGGAGGACCTCGCCGAAGGCGTCGCGTACGTCCTCGTCCGCGGGGAAGTACGCCCCCACCCGGATACCGAGGCGCAGACCGTCCGCCGGCTGAGCCGCGGCGGAGGGCGCGAACGACAGGAACGCGGCGAGCGCCGCGAGCGACCAGAGTGCGCGCTTCATCACCCCCTCCTCTCCCGTGGTTCTCCCGGCGCGCCGGTTGCGCCGGAAAGGCATGCGGCGACGAGCCCCAGCGGGAACCGTGCCAGCGGGAGCGCCCGCGCGCCGGATCACCGCGGGGCGAAGCGCACGGTGCGGTATGCGGCGAGCTGGAGCGCCGCGGTGCGGGCGTCGCGGGCTTCACCGGACAGGTGCACCTGCCGCGGGCGCGTCCACTGCGCCCCGGTGAAGTGCCGCTCGCCGATGCGGTCGTGCCACAGGTCCGCCGACGCCCCGCCGATGGACTCCGGGAAGCGGCGCATCTCGCCCGGCGGGCCCCGCTGCGCACGATCGCCGCGCGCCTCCACCGTCATCGTCCCCCGCTCCTCCGGGGCGTACGCGCCGGTCCCCCAGGTGAGCGTCCCCCCGTCGCCGCGCCAGCTCGCGGCGTCCGTGTCCGCGGAGGCGGGGTTCCCCGCGGGGCGCCACCCGCGCGGCA